>JAZRTH010000631.1:0-2232 GCA_045651945.1 Thermoguttaceae bacterium | reverse complement strand
GGTCGAGAATCCAAAAGCGAATTCGGCGAAGCCGCCGCTCCTGACCTGCCCGACATGATGACCATGGGCGCGTCGGTTATGTGGACGACTATCGAAGACGCCAACCCGACAACGTTCCCCGTTCTGCCGTGGGCGCACCAGTTCACCGCAGAAAGCGCCATTCCGTCCGTTCACGGCGACTGGCAGTGGGAAACCGGAATCGGATACAATCAGGTTTACGACATCGAACGCATCCGCGACAACGGCTTGCGCGCTTTGTATGGTCATTGGTCTTATATGAAAAACCAGATCAAAGACGGCAAATGGTACGACAAATGCAAGAACCGAAAACTGGGCTGGGTTTCCTGGGTTGCCGGCAAACGAGAGTCCCGCCGACTCATGGGCGATGTTGTTGTTAAGCAGCAGGATATTCAGGGGAAAAAACAATGGGAAGACGGCTGCGTTACCTCGTCATGGCAAATTGACCTTCACCTGCCGGAAGCGAGAAATCACAAGTTCTTCCCCGGCGACGAATTCTATTCAACGGCACATTATTATCCGAAGTCTGATTACGTTATTCCGTATCGGGCGTTGTATTCCCGCAATATTGACAACCTCTTTATGGCGGGACGCAACATCTCCGTTACTCACGTTGGACTGGGAACGGTTCGCGTTATGAGAACAGGCGGCATGATGGGCGAAGTTGTCGGCATGGCGGCAAGCCTTTGCAAGAAGTATGATACCGATCCTCGCGGCGTTTATCAGAACCATCTGGACGAGCTGAAAACCCTGATGGAAAAAGGCATCGGGAAATAATTTAGGCGAGCCGGGGTGCGTTAGCCCCCGGACGGCAAGGAGCCGTTTGGATAATTGACAAATCAATTATCAATCGCACATCATTTGATTTTAAAACGCAAAAAGAACGAAATATACGAAAGATTTAAGATTTTATAATAAATTCTTTCGTTTGTTTCGTTCTTTTTGATTGTTTCGCAGCGAAAATTATTTCGACGGGCTAAACGCCCGTTTTTACCGGGGGCTTACGCACCCCGGCTCGCCTTTAAGAACGGGATGGTCAGAAGCGTTGTCGTTTTGCGATTCTACTGCGGCGTTGGCGGTTTTGACATCAGACTTGCTGGACGCGCCGAAGGTCATGTTGAGAAACAAGAGCGCGATGAACGTAAACAGAAACAAAAGGTCAAAGCGGAATTGGTAAAACATGATGCAATCTCCAAATGGTGTAAATCAGGGTGTAAAAACTCTTGATGAAAAAAAACTCTTGATGTAAATTATTGTGAAATGAGACGATTAATTATCGTCTATTGATGAATTGCCTCGTCGCCCAACGGTTTTGGCGGGATTGCCGGCGACAATAGCCTGTTCAGCAACCGGTTTGACAACCACGGCGCCAGCGCCGACAACGGCTTTTGCGCCAACGTCTGCCATAACAACGGCGCGTTCGCCAATCCAGCTGTCTGCGCCAATAACAATACGAACGTACTCGCCGCCCTGTTCCCTGATGGGAACGTCCAGACGGTCAAAAAAATGCTGTTTCGCGCCGTTACAAACGGAAACGCCGGACGCTAAAATACAATCGTCCTGAAGGTCAACGTCTCCGATTACGCAATACGTGCCGATATAAACAGATTTCCCGATGGATGCCGTCGGATGGGAGAAAATCGTCCCAAATCCGATATGAGCGTCTCGACCGCAGCGCGGCAAAACCATCTTGTAAAAGCCCCATCGAAGGAACACGCCCAACAACCCAGGAATACACGCCACATACTGCGAACAGCTTGCAAACGCTCCCTGTCGACCGCGGAATACGCTGTATATCCAGTAGAACAAAACTACCGGAAACATCAAAACCATCGACAGGAAATAAAACAAGGATTTCATTGTAAACTACTGCCTACTGCCTATTGCCTACTGCCTTATTTTATCGTTCCGGAATCCGGGGCGGTGGCGATGACCTCCTTAGGCGACGCTGCTTCCGGGGTTTTCCCTTCCGGCTGAGCTTTTTCCTTCGCCTCTTTTTCCGCCTTTTCCTTGGCGCGTTGTTCTTCAAACGCTATTCTCTGATCTTCCGTAGGAATATTGATTCCTTCCGGCTTGGCGATCAGATTTTCATTCTGGAGGTTATTCGGCAAATTTTTTAATTTAATAACAGGCTTGTCTTTGACAGAAGACGAATCGTTGTCGTTCTGGACGAAATACGCCTGATCGCGAACGTTAAGCTGCATATTGCGGTCT
>JAZRTH010000630.1:0-4761 GCA_045651945.1 Thermoguttaceae bacterium | reverse complement strand
TTTCAATTTTTATGAGCGGAATAAAGTCGTTTTTCCAGCGCGTTCCTCCGTGGGCGATTTCGCTGTTGATACATTTGATTATTTTGACTGTCTTGGCGCTGCTGCTGCGGACGACGGTCGTCGTTATTCGCGGGGCGGATTCCGACAGGACGGCGGAAGTCGGCATTGAACTCAAAAGCCGAGTCGACGGTAAGACGTACTATCAGTCCGCTGAGGAATTTGAGGCGTCTGCGGCGGCGATGAGCGAAGGAAACTCAAGCGCAAAGAAAGAGTCCGCGGCAGATATCGCGTCGGAACTGTCGCTGGACGCTGACCCGACGTCGGCTTTGCCGGGCGCGCTGGGAATAACCGCAGACGACCTCGGCGGCGGGCTGGGATCTGATCTCGACGGCGTTCTGTCCGGTCCGGGCGACGGTTCCGGGGGAGTCGGTTCCGCTCTGGAAAACGCGGGGAAAGGCGAGGCTCGCTGTTTTGGAACGACGGGGACGGGCAGACGATTCGTCTACGTTTTCGACCGATCCGGAAGTATGGGCGGCGGGTCGCGGTCTGCGTTAGGGCTGGCGAAACGGGAGCTGATTCGCTCGTTTAATTCCCTGACGCCTCAGCAGGAATTTCTCATTGTCTTTTACAATCAGGAACCGTCGGTGTTCCCAACTAAAGACCTGGCTTTGGCGGACACTCGCGGAAAACGCAACGCGGAAAGTTTCGTCAACGCGATTTCCGCAATCGGCGGGACGGACCACATGGAAGCCCTCAAACGGGCGCTGGCGTGCCGTCCGGACGTGATTTTCTTCCTGACCGACGCGGACGAGCCGGTCATGTCGGCGGGGAATCTGGCGGAAATCAAACGACGCGCCCGGGACGCCGGCGGGGTTCAGATAAACTCGATTGAATTCGGCGTCGGGGCAAAATCGTCTCCCAATGCCAACTTTATCGAACGCCTAGCCCAGCAGAACGGCGGTCAATACATCTATATAGACGTAACTCAAAATTAGCTCTTTGGTTTTGAGAGTTAGGAGTGAGGAGTTAGGAGGGAGGAGTTGTTTCTGGGGAGCGGACATTGTCCGCGAAAATCAAAGACTGTTTGTTTTTTTGGCGGGTAATACCCGCCCCCCGTAAACTACTGCCTACTGCCTTTTCCCGCTCTTCTCAAGAAAAAAAGAAAAATTTTAAGAATTTTGCTCTGTCTGCCTTGTAATGGGAAAAAACTTTTTGTATAATTAATATAGCAGTAAGATTTAACGTCAAAATGCAGGGATATTTTTTATTTGCATTTTCTTGCTGCAAGCTATTTTCCCATTAACCGTCAAGCGATATAAAATGAATCAAAACGAAAAATGGTATTTTGCTCGAAATAAAGACACGATCGGTCCGGTAACCCTTGCGGATATGCGCACAATGATGCAGCGCGGAGAGATCAAGGCGGGCGATTTGGTATATCACGAACTGCTGGGGCAATGGACGCCAGCGGGTAAAGTGGCGCTTCTGCAAGACGCCCTGACCGCCGCGCCGCCGATTGCTGGTCCGCCGCTGACGATTAAAACGTCTCAACCGAGAAACAACGCTCCTAATAAAAACGTCGCGCCGCCGGCTGGTCACATGGTTATGCGGAACGCCAACGCTCAGGACTCCGCCTCGACGCCTGCTGACAACTTCCAGCCGGATCGGGCGGAACCGATAAAGACCGATTCTGCCAAAGCGGAACCGGCGGCGGGAGCGGGAACGCTCTTTGACGTCTCCGGGTCCATTTCCGACCCCGACGATGAAATCGACAACGCCAGCGCGATGTCCGGGGCGGACACGCTGATCGAAAAGGGCGCGTTTCTGGACTTCATTCCCAATATGCTTCGATCCGGATTCCCGGGGAAAGTCGCTACGGCGATGGGGAAATTCTTCGCCTCGATTGGCGTTTTGATGCAATTGTTAAGCGTTGTTTTGATTGTCGTTTTGGCGTTTGCGATTTGCAAGTTTAACATTGCAGCTTCGTTAAGAGCTCTTTGCCTGTTTGGAACGCCGATCGTTATTCTTCTGGCAAACGCCTACGTCAACAAGCGGCTTATGCCGTCGTTAACGCGTCTGAACAATCTGGGAGAAGGTCGAATCGTCTCTACCGCCCTGCCCGACTCTTTATGCGTCGTCTTTTTGGGATTGGCGATTTGGGGGCTGGTCAGCAATTTCTTTACCGGATTAAGCAGCGACAATTCATCCGTCTTGATTGGCTACGCCATTTACGCTTTTGTTCTCTTTGCCGCCTTTGCGTTTTGCTCTGTTACAGCGGCTAACCCCGGCTCGCTCAACATGTCGGTAGACGGCTCCATGTCCCCGGCGTCGGAAGCGGCTGGCGCGATTCAGTATTTGAGCAAGCTGTTTTTGCGATTGTCGCTGGGGCTTTACGGATTTATTATGTCGTTGTACGCCCTGAAACTGATTGGAACTATTATCCAGTCGTTCACGATAAATGAAGAAACAACTGTTGTCGAGGGTCTTGGTTTTGCCGCTAAGGCGCTTGAAGAAGTTGTAACGTTGACCTGCGTCAGTTTCCTGCCTCTGGCAGCGTATTTATTGTTTTTAGGAGTTCAATTCTTCCTTGATTTCGCGATCAAGGTCGTACAAAATCGCAGATAACGAATAACCCTGATTATGGAGCGCGACGTTTGACGCTGCGCTCCATGGTTCTTTAACCCCTTCCTTTCCTTTTGAGATTAATCATGAAAAGAGCGTTACGTTTAAGTTTGATCGCCGTGATGGCGTGTTTATGCTCGACAGCCTGGGCTGAAGTTCAAATGACGACCCAGTCCTGGAGAACGAACGAGTACGGTCCCATGTCCGAGAACATTTCGGAACGGTCGATATTGAATTTCCTGCTTTTTGACGGCTCGAAGATTGAAGCGGTCAAAGGCGTCAATCCCAGCGACGTCAACATGCTGCGTGACAACTCCGCGGGAGAATGCGGCGGCATGGGTCGCGTCGGCGTGGAAGGCAAACCCGCCGTCATGGCGTTTTATCTGGGAAAAGTCCGCAACATCAAAGAGCTGGCGGTTTACACCGGCAACATCGACAGCCGATCCCATCAGGACTACGAAGTCCGGTTTGCGAACAATTCCGCCAACCCGGGTCAGCGTCCCAACTTTGACGGCGCGCCTGCCTTGACGACTGGCGACAAGATTCTCGGCGCTGGTTCCGGCGGATTTATGACCGATTTCCTCGAAACGGAAAAAGGCAAATTCCTCGCTAAAGCGGACTGGGTGGAAATCCGCATGTGGAGCACGTACCCCAGCAAAGTCGGCGATCCCGCCAAAGATAAAAACCCCGCCAATTCCTGGGCGTCGCTGCTGGAAGTTCAGATTCTCGGCGATCCGGAAGACCTCAGCGCGTCGATGTCTAAAGAGGAACTTGATCGCTTGCGAGCTCGCATGGCGCAGCAGCGTCTGGAACGCATTATGAGAAGTGTTTCTCCCGATTTGTATCGCGCTGTTAAACAGATTGGTTCTCTCCGAATGGCGATTGAAGACCTCTCTGAAAAATACGACGAAGACGAGTACGACGGAAAGGCGTATTTAGCTGAACTGGAAAAGTACGAAAAGATATTTTCTTCTCTTGACCCGACCAATCAGGCGTCGGTCGACGAAGCGCTTAAAGCTGCGAAGGATTTCCTGGAATTCCGCCGCAAAGCGCTGCTGGCAAACCCGCTTCTCGACTTTGACAAGGTTCTCGTCCGAACGGCGAAGAACGCGGGCTTGATGTCCAACTGGATGTCCAACTGCTCACGCGGCAAAGGCAGCTACGGCAACCAGCTTGCCGTTATTTCCATTCACGATCAAGACGCTCCCATTAAACCGATTATCGACGCGCCGTACGATTCGTTTATCGGCGACATCTGCATGAAATGGGACGCCAAAAAGATTCTCGTTACAGCGAAGTCCGAAAACAACACGTGGGAAGTTTACGAAGTCGATCTGGAAAAGGCTCTCAAGGGCGAAAAGCCGGAATTCAAACAGATTTCCCCGTTCATGGGAAAAGACGTCGACAACGTCGAAGGCTGCTTCGTTCCGGACGGCTCGTACCTGTTTGTTTCCAGCGCGTCCATGATGGGCGTTCCGTGCATCGGCGGCGCCGGACACGTCGGCAACATCTTCCGCGTTGAAAAAGACCTCAAAACGTGCCGTCAGCTGACCTACGAACAGGATCAGGACTGGAACCCGACCCTGATGAATGACGGTCGAATCATGTATCTGCGCTGGGAATACGTTGACATCAACCATTACTTCACCCGAATCATGATGAACATGAATCCGGACGGTACAAACCAGGTTGAACTCTACGGCTCCGGTTCGTACTGGCCCAACAGCATGTTCTATTCCAAGCCGATTCCGGGTCAGAACGCCAAGATGTTTGCGACGATTGTAACCGGACACCACGGCGTCGCCAGAATGGGCGAACTGCATATTATCGACCCCAAACGCGGCCGCAAAGAGGCGGAAGGCGTCGTTCAGCAGATCCCGTTCCGTGACAAGAAAGTCGAGCCGATTATTAGAGACCAGCTCGTTGACAGCTCCTGGCCGAAGTTCCTCTTCCCCTGCCCGCTGGACGAAAACTATTACCTCGTTTCCGCTCAGCCCACCCCGCAGGACAGATGGGGCTTGTATCTGGTCGACACGTTCGACAACATGGTTTTGATTAAGGAGTCCCCGGATTTCGGCATCTACGAACCGTTCGCAATTCAGGAACGCCCCTGCCCGCCGGTTATTACAGACCGAACGA
>JAZRTH010000629.1:0-4013 GCA_045651945.1 Thermoguttaceae bacterium | reverse complement strand
AACGGACTTCAAAGGTTACAATACAGAAACTGTCGACCAGCAGGCAGGATTCCGAAAGGCGACACCCGCCGGCGGAACCATTTTAGCGGAAATTGCAAACAACATCGTTTGGACGTTTGCGTCAGACGGTTCAAGTCACGTTGGAACAACGCTTATTTCCTATTCGCTGGTCAAACCGCTGCTTCAGTACGCCGGACGCGCTTACGCTCTGGAAAATCTGACTCAGTCGGAACGCAACCTGTTGGCTAACGTTCGACGAATGGAACAGTTCCGTCAAGGATTTTATATGTCTGTCGTAATTGGAAACGGTTCTTTGACAACGCCGTCGTCAGGCGCCGTTGGGATCGGTTCCGGACGAATCTCCTACGGTTCTGTCGGCGGGTTCTATGGACTGCTTAAAAGTCAAATGGAACTTGCCAACCAGCGAGCCAACGTCGATTCGCTCAAGGATTCTCTGGATAGAATGCAAGCGAACTGCGACGCCAACCGAATTACCAGCTATCAGGTTGATCAAACCCGGCAATCGCTTTATCGATCGCAGCTTAACCTCCTGACGCAGCAAAACGCTTATCGGAACGCCGTCGACCAGTTCAAAATATCGCTCGGATTGCCGCCGGAACTGTATGTCGAAATTCGCGACCCGCTTTTGGATTCGTTTGAATTAATCGCGGCTGACCTGAAAGACCTCCAAAAACGAACGGAGCAAACAGTTGTTGACATTCGCTCCGGCGCTTTGAAAGGCGATGATTTAAGAGCCCGCATTAATAATCTGGTTGCGGAAACAAAGGAGCAAACGCAGATTGTTCGCAACGACGTCCAAGCCCTGCTGGACATGTCTCCAAAACGGCGTGAAACGCTTGACCAATGGGCGTCGCAAAAAGAACGCTGGGGCGAGCAGATGGACTTGAGCATTTTCGATTCCACGTTGTTTGACAAACGGGTGGAGAACATCGTTCGAGACGCCAAAGTCACATTCGGACAAGTGGAAAAATATTCAAAAGAACTTCAGACCGTTGCATCGCATATCATGGGAAGCGAAACGCCTGACAACGTTGACGATATGATCTACGCATACAATGGCGTTCTTTTGGAATTGATCCTGATTCAAGGGCGCGCCCGACTCGACTCCATTACCCTGGAACCGATTTACATGGATCCGGAATGCGCCATTTCTATCGCCATGACTCATCGTCTGGACTGGATGAACGCCCGCGCTGCGCTGGTCGACCGATGGCGTCAGATTGAAATCGCCAAAAACGCGTTAAAAGCCGGACTGAAGGTTACTTATGACGGCTCGGTTCGGACGACGGATTTATCGGAATTTCACGGTTCGACAACCAGCGAAATGAGACTCGGCGTCGCGTTTGACGCCCCGATTACCCGACTCAGAGAACGAAACGCCTATCGCCGCGCTCTGCTGAGCTACTATCAGGCGCACCGTGAATTCGTCGCCTTTGAAGACAACGCTCGAGAAAACATCCGGGAAATCATTCGTAAAATCGACTTGTGCCAGATGTCGTTTGAACTTCAGCGCGCCTCGGTTCTGGTTTCTATGTCACAGTACGACCAGCGGCGGCTGCAATTGGAACGTCCGCCAAAGCCCAAGGAAACGTCCAGCTTCGGCGACTCGTTTGCGCGCGACTTAATCGATGCATTGGATTCGCTTTTAACAAGTCAAAACCAGATTATGAACGAGTGGCTTCAGTACGAAGCCATGCGAATGGCGCTCGACTACGCCTTGGGAACAATGCAAATCGACGAATGCGGACAATGGATTGACCCCGGCTCCATGTCGAACATTTGCCCCATGACAGCGTCCGCGGCGGGAATTCCAAACCGGACTGCCCCGAGTCTGCCGGAAACCTCATCCGACAGCCGCTTAGACGCTTCTCCCAGCCCGGAAATCGTCAATCCTTTCGCCAATCCTGGCTCCGCAAGCGAGAGTCTGGAAGACATTCTCAATGGAACGTATGACAATGATTCGCCTTCCGTTCCAGCGCCTACGGCTCCATTCACTCCAGAAGAAATCGTTTTGCCGCCAGTAGAAAGAGGAGACGCGATTCCAAAAGCAGACACCCCTGTTTCGCCCTCGCCGAAATTAGACGCCGCCCCGCTTGAACCAGATGTAACAAGCGTCATTCCAGAAAGCAGCTCGCCTGAACTGGATTTTCTGGACGACGATTCACAAATTCAAGATATCGTCAAGGACGCCGTCCCAGACGCGCCGATTAATCCAGAGACTGACCCGGCGGTAAAAGTCCTTTCCGGCAAAAGCGCAAAAGACAGCCTCAAACCTGCCGCCAGTCCTAACCTGTTGCCGGAAAAAATACCGGAACCGGAACTTATCGAACTCCCTGACGCGCCGTTACCCGACGCACCGCTGCCGGTAGAAATTGAGTAATTGAGAATAAAAGTGGTTAGTAAAAAGTGGTAAGTAGCAAGGTCGCAAGCGTTAATCCCACTTACCACTAACCACTTACCACTAATTACTTACCACTAATAACTTACTTGTTCACGTACCGCAAACGATAGAAGTGGTTGACAATGGCGTCAGACGCCTGGGCGGAACCGTGGGTTCCTTTGCCTTCTTTGACGTCGTGAGCGCCGTGATCGGGAGAGAAAACGGAGACGTAATTCTTGCCCGCCCAAACCTGGTCGGCAACTTCGACCAATTCTGTATAATAACGAATCGAATCCTTCATCGCCTCAAGCGACTTCTTGGCAAAAACGCCGTTGGCGTGCATCGTCGAATCGTAATTGCCATCGTAACAGACGATTAAATCGTAGTTGTTTTCCTGCAAGAGCTTTTTAGCGGTCGCCACTGATTCCTCTGAGTTTTTAGTCGTGTAGAAGTCCGCCTGATGTCCGCGGAAAATCAGGTCAATACTGCAGTTTTTCTCTGCAACGACGGCGCATTTCTTCCCCGCCTTGGAAAAGGCGTCAAACAGAGTTTCGACTTTAATCGGATTGGGCTTGTATTTGTCGTTGTACTGAAGAATTCCATGAACCTCGGGCGGGCATCCGGTAAAAATCGCGCCGAAGCAGACGGGCGTTACGCTCGGCAGAACGTTTGCGGCTGTTACAACGTGCGTCGACGCTGCGTAAACGGGTTTCCAGTCTTCCTGATACTTTTTAACAATAAATTTCCCTGTCGCGTCCGGACAGAAGATAAGAACCTTCTCCATCGTCGGCTTGTCCTTTGCCGCGGTGAGAATAAAGTCCATCGGCTTGGCGACGCAGTCCTTTGGCGCATCGACGCCGCACAGAGCGCAAATCGTTGGCGTAACCTGAGCGGTCGAGTACGACAAACCGTGTTTTTTCATTAAAACCGTCAATCCGTTGTCAGCGTCTTGTGCCAACGCCGGAATGGAGAGGAGAATAGTCAGGGCGATAAAAATTATACGTTTCATGATTGTTATGAAATACGAAAAATTATTGTGAGACGCTTGCGCCAATTACTAATTACTCATTACTAATTACTAATTATTCGCAGCTTCCGATAATCTCTTTAACGGAGTTCGCGCCGAGGACGTCCAACGCAGCGGGGAGAGCGTCGACAATTTCCATCGTCGCGGTGGGGCGATAGAAGTTTGCCGTGCCGACTTCAAACGCCGTCGCGCCGGCAACGAGGAATTCCATGGCGTCGTCGATGGTTTCAATCCCGCCGATTCCAATAACTGGAATTGTAACAGCGTGAGCGACCTGATAAACCATTCTCAGCGCAATCGGCTTGATAGCCGGACCGCTCAAGCCGCCCATACGGTTGCCCAGCCGCGGTCGGCGATTCTTCCAGTCGATTGCCATGCCCAAAACCGTGTTGATTAAACAGACCGCGTCCGCGCCGCCGTTTTGAGCCGCTTTGGCGATCACGGTTATGTCGGAAACGTTGGGCGTCAGCTTGACAAACAACGGCATGGAAATCGCTTTTCGTACAGACGAAACCAGCTTTTCGCACAACGCCGGGTCTTTACCGAAGTCGGTTCCATGGGCGACGTTTGGACAGGAGATGTTCA
>JAZRTH010000628.1:0-1924 GCA_045651945.1 Thermoguttaceae bacterium | reverse complement strand
TTACAATAATTCTTTCGGATTACCGATTTCTGAACCGCTTGATGGCTCGTCCATAAAAAGAAAAGACGTCGTCCTGGATGCCGAAACAGAAGGACGTCCGGGAGACGTTTTTAATAAAACGGGCGACGTTCGCGCCCTGCTTGTCAAACATGGCTGGACACGCGCCGGGATTACTGGCGACGAAGAACGATGGACGCGCCCTGGTAAAAAGTTCGGGACGTCCGCAACGCTGCGGAATATCGACGGGAAGGATTATTTCTACGTCTTCAGTTCCAACGCCGAACCATTAGAAGCGGATCGCAGCTACGACGCATTCGGTTTATTTGCGACATTGGAGTGCAGCGGAGACGTCAAGAAGGCGTCCGAAGAACTCGTTCGTCTGGGCTTCGGAGAGAAGATTCGTCCACATCGTGAACTTCCAGAGATTGATTTCACGCAGCTGACAATCAACGGAGTTTCCGTTCCTCTCGCGCCGGTTCCGACAGCTGCGCCGAAGAAGCCAACAGCGACATTTCAGAACAGACGCGATCCGGAGAACTTCGAAGACTTCCCGCTTGACTGCTTACCGCCTCGCGCTAAACAATACGTCGTCGAGAAAGCACGGACGCTGCATCAGAATCCGGCTGGGCTTGCAATGGCTCTGCTGACGCAAGCAGGGGCGCACATCGGCGCATCTGTCAAACTGCGCCTGGGAGCAGACTGGTTCACGACAGGGACGCTCTGGTATATTTTTATAGGGCTGTCCGGAAATGGAAAGTCTCCCGCGATCAACAGCATTGCAGCATTGGCGGACGACATAAAAGACCGCTTCCATCTGGATTATGCCAGGAAACAAAAGGAATACCTTCCAGCCATGAAAGCGTTTGAGAAGGCGAAAAAGAAAGGCGAAGATGTTACTCCGCCGGAAGCTCCGGAATGGAACCGGGTTATTGTTACGGACGCGACTTACGAAGGATTGATTAAGGCGGTCAAGGAATCCGGCGGACGAATCCTGCTGAAGCTGGATGAATTGATTTCCCTCTTCGCCATGACCAACCGGACGAAGACAGCCGGGGAAGCGCAGAAATGGCTCTCCGGTTATTCTGGCGAATCGGTAACGACAGTCCGTTCTTCTTCGCTGGAAACTCACATCAAAGACGCTTACTGGTCAATCTCTGGCGGTTCCACTCCCGAAAAGCTCCGGGAGTTTATTTCGTCCGAAGGTCGCGACAAAGACGGGACACTGTCCCGATTCGTCATGGTATGGGCGCCGGAGGAAACGGAATACCATAGAGAAGAAGACATCAACCCAAACAGCGTAGCGGAGATGCGACGGGTCATTGAAAAGCTGATCCAGTTCCAACCGCCGGCGGGAAGAAGAAACCAGGTCGTAACCTTCGACGAAGAAACGAAAGAATCATGGGAAAAATGGAAAGAGGCTATTTTCTACGCCAAACAAAATTCCAATACAGACATCGAAGTTTCGTTTATTTCTAAAAGTCAAGACTTGCTTCCGCGAATCGCAACGATCCTTCATTGCATGGTCGCAGCGGAAGAAGCTCTGGACGCCGAAGCAGGAATGAATAAACGACACGTCGAGACGGTTGACGGCGTAACCTATTCAGACCCTATGGAGGTTCAGATGTCCGTTCCGCCGGTCATGGAAATTGAAACCTGGCGCGCAGCATTAGACATTACTCAGTGGATCCGACAGGAAACTCTGTCATGCTATCGACAGCTGATGCTGATCGCCAGCGCAACGCCTGACGAATCGACGAACAAAATTATTTCAGTCATTCAGGACGCCGGAGCAGAAGGAATGACGATGCGCGATATTGGACAGAAGATTAAAAAGTTTCGTAGCGCCGAAGGACAGAAGGCGTTATTCCCAATACTGGACAAGCTCGTTTCCGATGGCAAACTGAAGCGAAAAACAGAGAAGAGC
>JAZRTH010000627.1:0-1732 GCA_045651945.1 Thermoguttaceae bacterium | reverse complement strand
TGGCTACGATCCGACTTAAGCCCGACAGTTTCAACCCGTGCTTTTCAGCGCAGTCCCGAATTCGGAACGGGTCGTCGAGCATGGAAACGCTGTGGAAATACCGCGCCTCCGACAACAGCTCTCGACCCAGATGAACCATCGGCTCGACGTATTCGTACCCGCATTTCGCGGTGAATTCCATGCCCCATTCAAACGATTTATGGCTCGTACGAACCGCTTCCAGATTCAATCCAATTCCAATTTTTCCCATGAGATTATCTCCTGTTAAGTGTTAGTGATGTTGAGTTGCGAGTTACGAGTTGCGAGTTGCGAGAACTTACTACTGCCTACTGCCTCTTGCCTACTGCCTGCCTATATTCCCGCGGCGTAACATTCTTTTCCTGACGGAAAACGGTGGTGAAGTAGGCGGGGGTGGCGAAACCGCATTGTTCTGCAACGTCTGAAACGGACAGGTCCGGGTTTTCCAGCAGCAGAACGCCTGCCCGTTCAACGCGAATGGATTTTAAATAGTCTGCCGGCGACTTGTTGACAATCTGCCGACAATAGGTTGTAAAAAGGGTTTGACTGACGCCGCATTCTTTCGCCATCTGGCGAACCGTCCAGGGCGCTTTGAGGGCGTCTGACGAGTTCCGCAGCGACTGCAAAAACAGGTCAACGGCTCGGAACGACGCGCCCAGCGAGGCGTTAGGATGAAGGTCGCTTTTCCGCATCGTCTTTAACAGCGCCAAAAGGTACTCGTTAATCGCCATTGCAAGCGAGGAATAAAACGATTCCTGATTGACGTTTCGCAGCAGCTGAGCGATTCTCAAAACCGCTTTCCGCACCGGCGCGCCAACCGGCAGGGTGGACGATTCCGTTAACCGAATCAGGTCAGCGAACTCCTTCTGGTCTCCCTGTGTCAACACGACCCAGCTGGGCCACTTGAGCTGTTGGTTGGGCAGATTGGCGCCGAGGTCGATTATCAGCCAATGCAGCCGGCTGGAACGAATGTAGGGGTTCCCGTACCGATGACGCTGCCACGGCCGGGTAATGGCGACGTGGTTCGCCCTGACCTGTTCGAACACCTCCGAGCCGATTCCCAAATCCAGCTGACCGGACTCCACGAACTCCAGCTCAAAGCCGTCGTGCTGATGCCACGTCATGCCCCAGTTCTGATCGCGCGGAGAATTCCAGTACCCGACGCTAATCAGCCCCGGCAGGATTTTGGGCGACAGTTCCACGCCGGGATAGCCCTTCACCGCCAAGGCGCGCATTTCGATACTTTTATCCTCAGCCGCTTTCGCCAGAAGCTGACAATGCTTGAGCTGTCGAGGCGGAGTTTTGGAAAGCGCTTTTTTAGCCATAGATTCGTTTAGGGGGTTAGAAACGACCAACAAGGAGCGCCGCGCTCCTCTTATTGTTATATCATACACCGAACGAATTTAAAAAACAAGTCCCCAAAGTTTTAAATTTCAACAATGTTGAAAATTGAAAGTTTGATGAGCATGCTGGAAGATACAGAATTCGTGCAACATCTGCTTTTCTTTTACTCAATTTTCATTCGGATATAATGAATTAGATCGATTTGAAAAGCATTTTATATATTTGTTCTGTATATTTAGGTATTATAGTTTAGACCCTTTAACCTTTAAAGTCTCGCCGAGCTTTTAAAGGAAAACAGCCTTAACCTTTAAAGTCTGCTTTTCCTGTTGTCGTTTTTTGACGGAAATTTAGAGAAAAATGCAATGCAATT
>JAZRTH010000626.1:0-4204 GCA_045651945.1 Thermoguttaceae bacterium | reverse complement strand
CGTTACCCATGATGATGGAGTTGCGAATAACCGACCGGGCGCCGATGATGGTTCTAACCCCGATAACGCAGTTTTCGATAACTGCGCCCGCCTCGATTCGAGTACCTTCTGCGATGAGACTGTTGGCGACGTTTGCGCCGTAAATTTGAGCCGGCGGCAGGAATCGGGCTTTTGTATAAATCGGAGCGTTAACGTCGTTGAAATTAAACGGCGGGTTCGGTCGAGCCAGCGCCAGGTTCGCTTCGTAAAACGATTTAATCGTACCGATGTCTTCCCAGTAGCCGTCAAAAAGATGAACGCCAACTCGGCGCGATGTATGAATCAGGGCGGGAAAGACCTCTTTTCCAAAATCCTGATAATCCGTCTTTTCCAGGGAATCAATTAAACTCTGTCGATTGAACAGGTAAATACCCATGCTGGCGATGCAGCTTCTGCCTTTGGATTCGATGCCTCGCTTTGTAATCCAGTCAGGATCGGTTTCAACGCTTTTGAGTTCTTCGGGCGTTTGAGGCTTTTCCAGAAAACCTTCAACCAGTCCTTCGTCTGAAACGCGCATTACGCCCAGCCCGGACGCATCTTTGGCGTAAACGGGAATAGCGGCGATGGTAGCGTCAGCGTCAAGTTCCAAATGCGTTTTCATCATCTGGCGATAATCCATGCGGTAGAGTTGGTCGCCCGACAAAATGAGGATGTATTCGCAGTCGCTGTCCTTGAGATAGCGCAGGCACTGACGCGCCGCGTCGGCGGTGCCCTGATACCAGTCGTTATTTTCGAACGTCTGTTCAGCCGCCATGATTTCGACAAAGCCGCGGCGGAAGACGTCGAACTGATACGAGCTTCGAATATGCTGATGTAACGATTTGGAATTGAACTGCGTTAAAACGTAAATCTGACGCAGACCGCTGTTAATGCAGTTGGACAGGGGAACGTCAATAAGACGATATCGACCTCCAACCGGAACCGCGGGCTTGGAACGAATTTTGGTTAACGGATACAAACGCGTTCCGCGTCCTCCGCCCAGAACGAGGGTCAACGTTTTGCTCAGTACAGCGCTCCATTCTAACGAGGTCTTGGGTGGATTCATTGCAAACTCTCCTTTAAATAAAACAGATTCTAGAAAAGGATTCTGTGGATTTGTATAGCGTTACTATTGATTATCTACTTATAACAGTATTGTAACCCAAATCCGAACTCTTTGCAACCCCCCCACAGACCCAAATTCTGAAAAAAGATTAATCTTATATAAAAATCGAGCAATAATCCCTTGCCTCTTGTTTTTTATTTGAAATCAAGTATAATTAGAATAAGAATAGCGGAAGAGCGTTTGTAAATTCGTCTTCCGATTAAATCAAATTACCAGAACTTGTATATTATGACAGTGAAAATTGCAATCGTTGGAGCGGGCGGCAGAATGGGTCAGCGGCTTATTGCCATCGGGACCCAGGATGAACGCGTCCAGCTCGTCGGGGCGGTCGAATTCGCCCAGTTCCCCAAACTCGGTGAAGACGCCGGCGCTGCTGCGGGCGTTGGAACTATTGGCGTTGAGTATACGTCCACGCTGCCGGAAAATGCGGAAATTCAAGCGGTTATCGACTTTTCTCAGCCGGCTGGCGCGGACGCGACAATTGACCAGTGCGTTGCACGGAACATTCCGCTCGTCATGGCGACAACGGGGTTGTCAGACCAGACCAAAGCGCATATTGCCGAGGCGAGCAAAATGATTCCCATCGTCTTCGCGCCCAGCATGTCGCCAGCGGTCAACCTTGCCATGAAGCTGACGAAAATCGCCGCTGCGGCGTTAAAAGACATGGACGCCGACGTCGAGATTATCGAGAAGCACCATCGATTCAAGGTGGACGCGCCCTCCGGCACCGCGCTGAAGTTTGGTCAGATTGTCGCCCAGGAAATGGGACAGACCAAGTCCGTCTGCGGTCGGGAAGGAGCTGTTGGCAAACGCGACCATGCGGAAATCGGCTATCACGCTGTTCGAATTGGCGACAACGTTGGCGAGCACAATATAATTTTTGGAATGTTGGGCGAAACGCTCGAACTGACGGTTAAAGCGTCCAATCGCGACTGTTACGCCAAAGGCGCGTACGCCGCCGCGATCTGGCTTCAGGGAAAACAGCCCGGCTTGTATTCCATGGACGACGTATTGGGACTGAACTAATCGCTATTCCCTACTCCCCATTCCCTATTCCCTAATAACAGGAGTATTAATCATGAAACAATTACTTTCTCTTACTGCGGTTTTGGCGGTTGTATCGATGTTGATCGGCTGCGGCGGAGGCAATCCTTACGGCACGGTGAAAGTGTCGGGAAAAGTCGTTTACGAAGACGGTTCCGCCTGGTCGACGCCGGACACGACGGTTTTCTTTGTCTCTCAGAATCCCAACAAGGATGCCAAAACGTATCCGCGCGTTGGTTCGGCTGAACTCAGCGCTGACGGGACGTTCAGCGGCGTTACAACCTACGATTACAACGACGGCGTTATCAAAGGCCCGTGCAAGATTTATCTGAACGTCAGAAAGGCTCCGTCTGAAGACCCGAAAGCCCTTCCAGACTACACCGAAGAAGAACTGGCGAAGTTCGCCAAGCCGGAATATTTCTCGCCTGACAAGACGCCCATCACAATGGACATCAAAGGCGGCAAGATCGAGATCAAGGTAGCGAAATAGCGTGATGAAGCTGCTAGCTGCTAGCTGTTAGCTAGAAGCTAGTGGCTAGCAGCTAATAGCTTACTTTGCTTTCCCCAGTCGTTCTCGACGGTATTTCCCGGATGTTACGTTTTCGCACCAGTCTGAATTGTCCAGATACCACTTGACGGTTTTCTCGATTCCGGTTTTGAAATCGACAGCCGGCGACCAGCCCAGTTCTTTTTGAATTTTGGACGAGTCAATAGCGTAGCGTCTGTCGTGTCCGGGACGGTCTGTTACATACGTAATGAGCGATTCGCACGGGAAATGGGGCAGGTCAGGGCGAAGTCGGTCAACCGTCCGGCAGATTTCTCGAACGATCTCGATGTTCTTCCGTTCGTTGTTACCGCCGATATTGTACGTTTCTCCCGGCGTTCCCTTTGCCAGAACCGTTCTCAGCGCGCTGCAGTGGTCGCCGACGTAAAGCCAGTCCCGAACGTTCTGCCCATCGCCGTAAACCGGCAGCGGCTTTCCTTCCAGACAGTTGAGAATCATCAGCGGCAGGAGCTTTTCCGGGAACTGGTACGGTCCGTAGTTGTTGGAACAGTTTGTTACCATCGTCGGCAGACCGTACGTGTCAAAATACGCGCGAACGAAATGGTCGCTTGACGCCTTCGAGGCAGAGTAGGGCGAATGGGGGACGTAAGACGTGGTTTCCGTAAACTTCGCCGCCGGGCCGTCTACCGCAAGCGAGCCGTAAACCTCGTCCGTCGAAACGTGAAGGAACCGAAACGCGCTCTTTTCGTCGCCGGTTAAAGACGCCCAGTATCCTCGGGCGGCTTCGAGCATCCGGAACGTTCCGACGACGTTTGTCATGACGAACTCTTCCGGACCGTCGATGGATCGGTCAACGTGACTTTCCGCCGCAAAATGCACCACGCCGCGTGGGCGGTATTCCGCATAGATCTTTTTCAAAACAGACGAATCGGTAATATCGCCATGGATGAACGTAAAGCGGCCGTCGTTCGCGTCGATCAAATCCTGAAGCGAATCGAGGTTGCCGGCGTAGGTCAGAGAGTCCAAAACAACGACCGGGGACTTTTCGACCTCAAGCCAGTCGTGAACGAAATTGGAACCGATAAATCCGGCGGCGCCGGTAACGAAAATAGGCTGCATGGCTTATAATTGACAAAAGTTTTCCAGTAATCGCAAACCGTTCTTTTGACTCTTTTCTGGGTGGAACTGACAGGCGAACAGGTTGTCGCGATGAATCATGGCGCAGAACTCGCCGCCGTAATTGCACGTCAGAACGACGACCGCCGGGTCAGTCGGTTTAACGTAATACGAATGGACGAAATAAAAACAGGTATCGGGTTCAATCCCTTTTAACAGCGGGCATTTTTCCTGGGCGTCGTTGGCGAAATGAACCTGATTCCAGCCCATGTGCGGGACCGTGTACTGCTCCGGCAGGTCGAACTTGACAACCTCGCCAGGAATGACGCTCAAGCCGGCGTACTCGCCGTTTTCGTAGCTGACGTCAAAGAGCATCTGCAGTCCCAGGCAGATAA
>JAZRTH010000625.1:0-1638 GCA_045651945.1 Thermoguttaceae bacterium | reverse complement strand
ATTGCTGGCGCCATTTACGCGTTTTTCCTCGCAGGACAGACTCAGGAGAACAACTATGCCCGGCAAAGCGACAGCGTTCGACCGTTCTGGAAACACAAGCGATTTTGGTTTCTCCACGCCGCGGCAGTACTGGTTGTTTTCACTCAGTTCCCGCTTGCGCCTGTAACAATTACAGAACGCTCACATTATATTGTTCAGCCGAGAACGCCGGACGGGAAAGTCGATTACGCCAAGGCGTTGTATCAGAAATACGAGCCGTTATTCAAAAATCCGGAAGAGAACGGCTTTCGACAGCTATGTCAACTTTACGGCGCGAAAATTATTGACGACAAACCTGAAAGCAAAAGCTGGAAAGCCGCCTGCGAACAGCTTCAACTCGACCCGAATCTCAAACCGCAGTATGAAAAAATTCCAGACTTCAGCAATTATCTTGCTGATAATAAAATTGACGTCAAAACGCTCAATTATGATAAAGCGGAATTTATTCGACAAAATCCTGATTTTACAGACGAAGAATTAGATCCGGATAAAAACGCAGACTATTCGGACTATCAGGAAAGCTTCTATAATTTTTACGAACAATCGTTGTCTTCCGGTCCCGCCTGGACGTCAGCTCAGCATCCAGTTGCTTCTCAATGGCTGGACGACCATGCAGCAGAACTGGACGCCTGGGCAAAGGCGATTCGCATGCCGGTTTTTCAATGTCCATTTGAGTTTGAGTCGCCAATTATACTTCAGAATTTGAATTTTGGAATTATTAAATATGTAACAACGCATGTTTTTAATATGCGAATTCGCCGTTCTTTGGGAGATAGAAAAATCGACCAGGCTTTGGACGACATGGAAACTCTGCTTTTATTGGCTCAGCATTATAAAAAATGTTCAAATTCTCTATTAGCCAGTCTGATTAATAACGTTTTCGTTCAGTCGTTTTTGAATTCCGTAAAAACGGCGTTACGAACGCCCGGTTTTTGCGAGTCAATGACAGACGAACAGTGGGAGCGGCTGAACAATCTGACGTCTCAAAAATGCGTTGCAGATCTGGAATTCGTCCTTGACGGCGAATTTATTGCGATATATGATTATATCCAATATATCTTTAAGCGAAACGGTCAAAATGGAACCTTTGGCAACGCAATTATGTGTAACTTTTTGGGAGAATGTTGTAATGTATCAGAGATTTTCCCTTTCTATTATTTGCTTATTGACGAGAATAAATATCGAGAACAACTGTATGCAGATCGCCAACGGATTCAAGACGCTTTTTTGGAAAAAGATCGCGCTATTCGAAACCAAAAATTTGACAAATTAAGAGATTCGTTACCAGTTCATGAATATATTCGGTATTCAAATTGGCTAACAATAAACAGTCGTACGTATTCAACTGCTTACTGCGTTTTTAATCCAACAGAAAATTCGTTCTGGAGTATTATTTGTATCACAGATAAAGCCTTATCAATTCAGAAGCTGGTTCAAGTTGCCATTGCAATAGAGCGTTATCGAGTCAAAGAAGGTCAATATCCCGAGTCGCTTGAGCAGCTGACCGATAAATACTGGGACGAGAAAAAGCAAGGGTCAATTCGTTTCGATCCCTGTTCCGGAAAAGACACGTTGGGATATCGGCTCAACGCTCAGTCA
>JAZRTH010000624.1:0-6081 GCA_045651945.1 Thermoguttaceae bacterium | reverse complement strand
TGAAAGGCGGTAATGGAGCGAACAACGTGAGCGGAATTACGCAGTTCGCCGAAGGCGAACCAATTCTCGCAACTCGCAACTCGCAACTCGCTACTCGCAACTAATAAACACCGCTGTTACGGACGGCATCGACAAGTTGTTGATCGTAACGCTATTGGGCGTCCGCGTCAGCTGGGATTCGTCAATCGGCGTTCGGGCGCCGGTAAGCGGGTTCCAGATTTCCAGCGTCTTGAATGTTCCGCGAATTGTTACGTCCAGCGCGACGTCTGAATTGGACGAATTGGCGACGAAGTAAAAGTCGCGCCCGTCTTTGACTTTATGAATGTACTGAATCATGCCGTCGTAATCGTAGTCCCAACGCGGAGTGGTTTTGTTTTCCGGCAGCGTTGAGCCGTCATGGGAAACGATTTTCACGTCGGGAACGGCAATCAGTTCGTCCAACGCCTTTTGCAACGCCGCGGGCGTCGGCTGCGGCAAAAAGACGGCGCGGTCGCGATGAATCTCCGACAGCGTCTGCCGTTCAATTCCCGGATACGTCATGGGGAACTGACCGTCTTTGTTGAGTTCTCGAACCTCGCGATAATGAATCGGAAGAACGATGTCGTCCTGACCGCAACTCGCCGCCTCGACTTCGCCCTGAACGCGAGGATCGACGCCGAACATTTCTTCAATCCACTGAACGACTTTGGCGTCAAACTCCGCGCCTTCCGCCGCCCGATTGGGCAGACGCGTCGTCGCCAAGACTTTCCCGCCCTGCTTCCAGAACTCGTAAACCTGTTCCAGCGTCTTCCAGGAAATTATTTCTGAACCGGTCAGGACGAGAACCTGGTACTGTTCGAAATTTTGAGCGTTGTTGAGCTTATAGACCGTCTGCCCTGCGTCGTTTTTCCCAATCGAGCATCGTGACAGCATCACGTCCGGGTGCAAATACGTATAGTCCCGATAAATGCCGGACGTCAGAACTTTTCCGACTTCCATATAGTCCGTTTCCGGCGGAATGTAGTACCCGTAGGGGTGTTCGCCCTGAACGTATTTGTCATGAAAATAGAAGTACGATTTGAGGTTGTCGATCGGGTAAACGATTCCGACGTCAACAACGTGACGGCTGTAACGCATGATGAGGCTGATTCGGCTGACCCAGTCGCCGTACTGCGGCAGCGTTCCCTTGAGGTTCGGGTTTCGCCACGAAATATCCGGGGGAATGTACATCGTCGCCGGGTCAGACCAGATGCCGTGCGGCAGAAGGACGTTTCCGCCGCGGCAGAAAATCTCCATCGCGCTGCGATAAAGCATCTTGTCGTCAAAGGTCGGCTTCCCGTTGACGACGTGGTCGCGATAGTTGCCGTAGATTTCGACCAGAACCAGCGGTTTATCCAGATTGTTGGCGGCAGAAGTGGGAACCTTAAACCCGTCGCGGCCATGTCCGTAGTAATGAATCGAGTCAAACAGCGGGGCGTCGCTGGAACGGTGGAACATCATCTCATCGCCGCACATGTTACACGGCTGAATCACGTACGGCCCCTGCGGGTGCCCGCTGGACATCATCCCATGATCAGCGCACCATTCATGAACGACTTTCGGATAGCCGTCGGAAAAGAGTTCGTTTCTGACTGTCCACAGCCGAACGCGCGCGACTGCCGTTTCCGGACCAATCGACATGAACGCCGCCGGGTAATCCAGCGCAGGGCTTCGACCGTAAATCTGCTGAAACTTGGCGTTAAACCCCGGCGTCCAGTTGCGCCCGCCCTGCGTCTGCGTTATTGTTACATCGTCGAAAAAGCAGATGGGAATCGTCGTTCCAAAATGCTCCGGAAAACGCTTGTAGAATTGATCGTACGTCAGCGTGAGGAACTTCCTCATCGCTTCTGGATCCATGTTGTCGACTTTGCGGTTGTCGGTCAAACAATAGAATATCATGACCTTCCATTCGCCCTTCGGAACCGTCCAGACGATTTTCTCATCTGTAACAGCAGCGTCCTTCGCTTGCGTCAGGTCGATTCGCTCCCACGTTTTGAGGTTCATCGCGACCGCCGCCTGCGTATAGCCGTTATACCAGTTCTGATTCAGCTTGCGCGAAAAGACAAACTCCGCGTTGGGCTTCGGTCCGGTTTGCGTCCACGATTCCATATCCAGACGTTTGACGCAGTAGTCCGGGAACTGCGCCTGCATCGCCCCGCCGGCGGAACCGGACGGAAAATCGACGTCGTCATAGAAAACGATTTTCTCGCCCCTCGCTTTTGCTGATTCGAGAACCTTTCCAAAGAGCTTGAAATACTCTTCCGACAGGTACTTGGGCTGCGTTCGACCGAGCGGTAAAAACGTGAACCCGCCGAACCCGTTTTCCGTTCCCTTTTCAAAGAACTCGTCAATCAACTCTTCCGTCAAGAGTCCGTTTGTATGCCACAACGGCAGCGGCTTGAGAGAAATCTTGTCGCCCGGCAGAATCATGGGCGCCGCCTGAAAGTTCTCCTCCAAAGTCGCTGTTGGCTTTTGCGTCTCGTCAGCGGCTGTTACATTCATCATAAGCGCAAGCGCGACAACGCCTGCGGTTAAAAGTCGTTTTAACATTGTATTAACTCCTATTAATTGTTAGTTGCGAGTCAGCTTTTAGCTTCTAGCTACTAGCCATTAGCTTGGTTATTTTAGTTTCAGGCTTTAAAAATAACGCTAAAAAATACAAATGCACAAGCTAACAGCTAGTGGCTAATAGCTAGTAGCTTTTCAATACTACTGCCTACTGCCTATTGCCTACTGCCTAACTACTCTCTTTCTAAAACAAACATTCTCAACTGACTGGGCTGCGGAACGACGTTATGCGGTCGATCCCGGTTTATCGGCAACGTTTCCCAAGCGAAAAAGTACAGCCGGTTTGGATTGGACGCGTCTGTTACCGTAGCGACTTTCCGACCTTGATTCTCTTGCGCGTTCTCGACCTTGTAACATTCCGCCGGGATTTTCGACTTTGGCGGAGCGGCGCCGATGGGCTTGAGCGTTTCGCCGTCCAGTTCAAAGTCCCCGGACTTCTCATATTTCCGGTTCCACGACTGGTACAGCTTCCCGTTTTCAGATCGAACGGCAGAGAACGACAGTTCGCCGGGAATGCACCCGCCGCCGGAAAAGACCCAGCTATGCGTCCAGTCCGTTGTTTGATAGTATTTCCAGACTCCGTTTTCCAGACGCGCCTGCATGATTTGATTGTTCTTGTTTTCGTCGTATCGCGTGTACGTTATCACAACGCGATTTTGCGTATCGAACCCGACTTGAACCAGCGGATTGAGAAGTCCCTCGCCGTTTTTCAGCGGCGCGACGACCTCGCCCGTCTGCTCTGTTACAGGCAACGTCAGCGGCGCGCCCTGACTGGTTTCCCAATGAATCAAATCCCGGCTTCGCATGTACGACAAATCGTGATTCGTCGCGCAGTCCGGCGTGTCCCGCCAAACCCACGCGATATGATACCAGCCGTCGGGTCCCTTAACCGGACCTCTAAAATAGGCGTTGCACTGTCCCAAGCCGTCAAACATGGGAACGTCCAAAAAACGTTTCCACGTTTTGGAATCCGGGTCGTAAACGTTCCACAGCTGAATCCCGTTTCCGGACGCCCCGTCGCGATACGTGAAAATCAAAGCTCCGTCGACAGAACTCATAAAAGACGGATACGTAACTCTGTTTTCCCGCGCCTGACGAAGCTCTTCCATCGTCATTCCCGCCGCCGTCATGCGGTTTATCGGCTGAAGGGAATCTATATCCAGCGGCTTTTCCGATCGATAGTAAATCATGGGAACGCAATGCATGTTCCCGCAGACGTGAAGGCAATTGTCCCGATCAAACGCGATGGTAATATAATTGTGAGAATCCCAGCCGATTTTTGTATCCAGCTTTTTGAACTTCCACGATCCGTCCGGCAACTGCTTCTGACCGATGACCATGTTCTTGTCCTCGCCGGAATAGAACCCGATAAACAGCTGTCCTTCTTTTTGAACAAACGCAAACTGAACGGGATTCCCAGACCAGACCGATGCAATATTCTCTCTGGATACAACTTTCCACGGCGCTGGATCTGTCGCCTGAATTTGGGTTTGACATAACGCGGCAATCAGCGCTGCGGCGACAATTAATAATAAATGTTTCATGATAGGGGGGAGGAAGGGGGAAGCTGAGATTTACAACAGGATGAAAGGCGGTAATGAAGTGAGCGTTAGCGAACGGAATTACGCATTCGCCGTTAGGCGAACATAACGTTGATACTATCAAAAACCAACGATCGGAAATATCGATGACGGCTGGTAATTCCAGAGTTTTGGTTTGCCTTCGGCAAACTGCGTAATTCCGCTCCCGTTGGTCGCTCCATTACCGCCTTCCATTCTCATTATAAAGCATCACAAAACAAAAATCAAGAATTTTCCCGCTTTTTTCTCGCGCCCCCGGTTACTTTTTCGTAAATAAATCGTTTATAATAATAGTAAAGAGCGATTGGTCTCTTGGAAATCGTTTACTGCTACCCCCCGTTTACTGCCATGACAATGCTTCATTCCCTGTATTTGATTTGCGCCATCGTCGGCGGACTGATTATGGTAATCCAGTTCCTGATGATGGTTCTGGGATTTGGCGACTTCAACGACGTCGACGTTCCCGGCGATGCCCCCGACATTGACCTGGACGGCGGAGACGTCGATAGCGGCGATGCCGACGTTGGCAGCGGAAGCGCGATTTCCCTGGCGCGCTTTTTGAGCTTCCGGGTCATTGTCGCTGCAAGCGCCTTTTTCGGCGTCCTCGGACTATGGGCGGACAGCGCCAAGTTCCACCCGATGGTCAGTCTGGCAATTGCGCTGCTGGGCGGATGGGTTGCCGGCGCGGCGGTCGCGTTTATTATGGGATTTATCAACAAGCTGCAGTCCAGCGGAAACGTCAAGATGGAATCCGCTGTCGGAAAAACCGCGACGGTCTACATTCCCATCCCGGAAAACAAAACCAACACCGGCAAAATTCAGCTGTCCATTCAAGGACGAATCGACGAAATGGAAGCCATGACGCCCGGCGACGCCCTGCCCTCCGGCACAACGGTCGTTATCAAAGAAATCGTCGACGACCGCATCGCCATCGTCGAGAAAGAGTAATTTCACACGCCGGGAATTTCCCCTTGTCGTTATAACTGTTCCAATCCGTACAATCGTCAAAAAACGTTATCCTTTTCTCAGTCATTTTTAACAAAAACATTTCCATCAGGACATAATATAACCTAAAATGGAAATTGGGAGAGATATATAAAGTCTGCGGTTTATATCGCGTATGACTTATAAACCAAACAGACAGTTTAGAAAAACTTTTCGGATTCCCCCATCAACTTGGTAACCATTAACCTTAACGAGGCAATACCATGACGCTTTTAGTTGCGACATCGCGAATGAGCGAATTTACGAATTCATCCTGGTTTTATCCGGCGATTTTTATCGGATTGATTGTTTTGCTGCTTCTCGGGCTGTTTATTCTGTTTTTGAAATGCTATAAACGATGCCCCAGCAACCGGATTCTTGTCATTTACGGTAAGACGGAACAAGGCAAGTCGGCGGTCTGCGTTGCCGGCGGCGCGCGATTCGTCAAGCCGTTTATTCAGGACTACGCCTGGCTGTCACTGGAACCGATGCAGATTGAAGTTCCTCTGCGCGGCGCGCTGTCGTTGGAAAACATCCGCGTCAACGTCCCCAGCGTGTTTACTGTCGCCATCGGCACGTCCGACGACCTGATGCAAAACGCGGCTGTTCGACTTCTCGGCTTGTCCTTCGGGGAAATCAAAAAGCAGGCGGAAGACATCATCTTCGGTCAGCTGCGACAGGTTATCGCGTCCATGCCGATTGAAGACATCAACCGCGACCGTGACAAGTTTCTGGAAAAGATTCAGCATTCTCTGGAACCGGAACTGCGAAAAATCGGTCTGATTCTCATCAACGTCAACATCACCGACATTACCGACGAGTCCGGGTACATCGAAGCGATTGGTCAGAAGGCGGCGTCTGAAGCGATTCAGAAGGCCCGCGGCGAGGTTGCGGAAAACGAGAAGAGGGGCGCCGGCGCCGTTGCCAACCC
>JAZRTH010000623.1:0-1271 GCA_045651945.1 Thermoguttaceae bacterium | reverse complement strand
CGCCTGACAGGCTTTTTCGTTGAGCTTTCCGCCTTGCAGTTCCGGGTCGACAAACGTTCCCAGCCCAACATGCGTAACGTTGCCCGGCAAGCCCTGAGCGATGTCGCGGTACAGGTGAGAAATCACGCCTTGCGGGAGATTGTACCCGGCGATTTTGTTTTCCAGAATAAGCCGCTGCATGTCGGGCGCCATGGCAAAATGACTGGCGATAATTCGACTGACCAGCCCTTCCAGAGCCAGCCGGTTGATTCCGCAGCCCGGCGACGTCCCGTCCCCTTGACCAGCACAATGAACGATCGTCAAGTCTCGCGGCTTGTCGGTCTGAAGAAACCTGTCACGAAGAGCGATAATCAGCTCCTCCGGCTTCATCAGCCCGATAAACCCTTCGACAGCAACGGTCGCGCCGCTTTTAACGTATTTCTCAATTGCCGCTTGCGCGGAGATGATTTCCATAGCAGCTTGCTCTTTCTGTTTTGGGGCTCTTACTCTCGAGTCTATTGCGGCTTATTGAAGTTATTGTCGGCAAACGGACTCGTTACGCCGGGAATGGCAATGTTGTAGAGTTCGTACTTCCCGTTTCGCAGTTCTTCGATTGCCTGTTGCAGGAACTTCTCTTTTTCTTCCGGGTTGTTATAGTCGAATTTCGGCTGAACCGGGGCGGGAGAATCCAGCGTCAGTTTATCGTGATTCTCGTAGATCATCAAAGCGGGGCCTTTGTTGACGGCGTCGTCCCATTTAACCACCTGTCCGGAATAAGACGCCATGCGTCCCATGATCGCGGTCATACAGGAATGAGCGGCGTACCAGCCTTCGTTATACGGTTTGCCTTCGCGAATCGCCTTGCACAGATCCTGATGCTCGTTGTCGAACGGGTTGCCTTTGCGGCCGCCGCGAGCGGTAACGTCTCCGCCGCCTTTGGTTCCGCGAACGTTTTCGTAGACCGCGCCCCACGCCCCTTGAACGTGACGGCATTGCGAGAACATCTTTCTGCCGTCGGCGTAGGTGAATTCAACGCGGTGATGGTCGTAGATTTGCCCGTAATCGACGCTGTTCTTGCGAACCTCGCGCCCGGCGATGGAGTTGGCGGAAACCGGGTGGAACATGGGATCGCCTTTGCCGAGGAACCAGTTGCCGATATCCAGGTTGTGAACGTGCTGTTCGCAAATGTGGTCGCCGCAGAGCCAGTTGAAGTAATACCAGTTTCTCACCTGATACGCCATTTCCGACTCGTTTTCAACGCGATTGCGAACCCGGGCGCCGCCGCTGTTCCA
>JAZRTH010000622.1:0-2903 GCA_045651945.1 Thermoguttaceae bacterium | reverse complement strand
TTAAAGTTCCGCCGTTGACGAGTACAGATCCGGTAAAATATCCCGTGTCTTGAGTATGCTTGAATGTAAGCGTTAAATTGCCGGTTCCAGACTTAACAATACTTCCGTCGCCGAGGTACTTTTTGCTAAACGTAATATTGTTGCTGTCTTTGAATTCCAACGTTGCGTCAGAAGCAATATTTACTACGCTTGTTCCGGTAAGATTGCCCGCTCCTGACAGCGTCAGCGTTCCTTCGGAAACCGTCGTAGTTCCGGTGTACGCATTGACAGCAGTAAGCGTCAGCGCTCCTACGCCTGTTTTGGTAACGCTTCCGCTTCCGGTAATTGTACCAGAAAAAACGCTGTTTGTGGTATTGTTAAGCGTTAAAGCGTTAGAGCTATAACTAACCGTTCCAGATCCAGAAAGATGATTTAGCTTTTGAGTGTTATTGAGTTTTAAAGTTGCGCCAGAGTCGACAATAATACTTGACGCATTTTGCATCGCGTTGGCGCCGCTAAGAACGATACTGGAATTCTGACTTACATTTAGCGTTCCCGTAAAAGAGTTATTGGCGTGCGAAATAGTCAGGTTGTCATTATTACAACCTTGTGAAAGCGTAATTGTACCGTTTCCAGAAATAGAGCTTTTTAGATTGATCTTACTTGCAGTATTGCCGCTAAAATGAAACTGAGCCATTCCGCCAACGGTCATAGCCCCATCAAGGTTTACAGTACCGTTTCCCAAACCATGATTAATTACTGCATTCCCAACTCTGAGATCGGTTATGGTAACATTCCAGGATTTTAATCCTAACCATGGTTTTATACTGGTAACGGTTTGATTCATATTGTATCCCAACCAGAGTACGTTGCCATTGCCATAGGGGAATGAATCGCTGCTGCCAGAAGTTTGATTCTCTATGGTGCGAATCGAGTAAACGTCAGTAGCTCCTTCTCCTACAAAATAATAATTGGCTGTTGTACTAGAGGGAGCAGGCCCAGACCAGTATTCAGGCGTTACCCAACTCGCAACGCCGCCGCCAGGCATGTCTTTGATTTGATAAATGTCGTCTGCCGCAACGAAAGAGGATAAAAATAAGAAAGCAATTAGAATTGAAAACAAATACCTACCGCATGTTAAAATGCGGGGGGGGGGAGAAATGCGCTGTTTGTGAATTGAGTATTCATTTTGTATCCTTTTGTAAATTGGATAAAGGAAATGAGGATTTGTTTGTCGGGAATGGATTAAACCGCACCCGTCGACGTCTACATAACGCCTTATTACGTAATTATAATCTGCTTTTTCGAAATTGTCAATTATCCGGGCGAAAATTTTTTAAAAAATTTTCCCAATTTTTTGTAATTGAGATGAAATGGTAAAATAGGCAAGAGGCAGGAGTGAGGTATGGAAGGCGGTAATGGAGTTCGCTTTAGCGAACGGAGTTGCGCATTTTCGCCGACAGGCGAACAAAACCAGATTGCGTAAGTGTCCGGTAAAATCTCACGCGGAGATGCGGAGTCGCGGAGGATGACCGCGAAGGGTTAAAAATAACGTTCTATGCGTGGAACGGCGAACAAAACGTTGAGAAGTGTGCATCCCAAATCGACGAAACCGAAAACCTCCTCTGGATGGACTCCGTCCCCGGAGTCCAACTTGACGGCTTTGCCGTCAAGAAAAAAGCGAGAGTTTCGCTTACGCTTCCCTCTCGCACTCCGAAAAATGTCACACTTGCGCCAACTCCTCACTCCTACCGTGGGTTAAAACCCACGGCTAGAAACATTGAACTGCTACGCAGTACTAGAAGAACGCTTCGCGTCTGTTTTCAGTTTGCCTAACTCCTCACTCCTCACTCCTAACTCGCTTACGCAGGAATAATATGACAACCCCAAGCGCCATTAGCGCCCACGTTGACGGCTCCGGAACGGCGGCGGGAGGTTCTTGCGTATTTTGCAGTCGAACAGTTGTGTTATTATAAACAGACAACTCGACGTACTCGGGAAGACCGCCCTGAATCATCGCTTTCCAGGTCGCCGGATCTGTAATGCTTAAAGCGTTTTTGGCGACAATAATGTCGTACTCAACGCCAGGTTCAAAAGTTGTAAAATCAAGAACAATTTCAACGCCGGTTGCAATCGCGATATTGTTGGCAAGAAGCTGGTCGTAACCGCTTGCGTCCTGTTCAAAAATAAGCGTTGTTCCAGACGGGGCAATAAAATCGCCATTAATATCAGCCGTTCCAGCGGAATTGCCCGGCGAGAATTGTGCGTCGTTTTGCAGCTCTACAGAAGCCGTCATACAGCCTTTGAAATCCATTCTTCCGGAAGAAATAACGAAACTCTCAGCACAAACTCCGCCCTCGGCTTCATTATAAATCTGAAGAACGCCTGAACCGTCCTTGGTGATTGTGCCGCAGCCATCTTCCGAACCTGTGTATAAGATTTTTCCTATGTAAAGAGATGTTGCGTCTTCTTTAATGTTTAACGTCAAATTTTGGTCGAATATAAGAGCTACTTCGTTATCGCCGACAGGCGCTTCGCCGCCGGAAAGATTGTATACCACGCTGCTATTCTTCAGTTCCAGTACGCCGCCGTTAATTATCGTATTGCCGTTAAAAGGAGATTGTTCAGTTCCAATAGAACCCAGTATGATCGTGCCAGCGTTGGATTTGACGATATTTCCACTGCCAAAATAGAAATAATTATTAAAATAGTAACCGTCAGAGCCGGTATTAACAAAAGCAAAATCCAAAGTTGCGCCCTCTGCGATAGTAATTGCTCGTCCCATTCCCAAACCGCCGTCGCCGGACAATTTAAGCGTACCTTCACGAATTGTCGTAACATTATAAGAAGAGTTGTCTTGAGTTAATTCCAATGTGCCGGAGCCTGTTTTGAATAATGCTTGACTATACTGATCATATTCAATC
>JAZRTH010000621.1:0-1624 GCA_045651945.1 Thermoguttaceae bacterium | reverse complement strand
GAAAGTTGCGAAGCGTCGAATGGCGCTTCGCAACTTTATTTTAAAAAATCGACAGATTCCAATCCCCGTGGGTTAAAACCCACGGCTACAAATAATGAACCGCTATGCGGTTCTAGCGGATGCGCTTCGCGCCAATTGCCTAATTCCCGCTACATTGTCGGCATCGATTTAGGCACAACGAACTCGGCTGTAATGAGTATCGACCTTGCGGCAGGAGTGGGAAAAATCGAGTCGTTTCCTTTGTTTCAGAAGACAGCGCCGGGCGAAAGCGATAATCGCCTGACGCTGCCTTCTTTTCTGTTTATAGAACCCTCAGGGGAAGTCGAAGTCGGGACGTACGCTCGCGATTTCGGCGCGCTTCAGCCGGGGTGTCTGATCTGGTCGGCGAAGTCGTGGCTGTGTCACTCTCAGGTTGACCGGACAGCGGCGTTTCTGCCGTGGAAAGCGTCTGACGACGTCAAAAAGATGTCGCCCGTCGACGCGCAGTCACAGTATTTGAAGTTCATTGCCGACCGCTGGAACGACGCTCACCCAGACGCTCCGTTAGACAAGCAGGATATTGTAATCACTCTGCCCGCCTCGTTTGACGAAACAGCGCGCCAGCTAACCATTCGCGCCGCCGCCAAAGCCGGGCTGCAGAAAGTCGTTCTTATTGAAGAACCGCAAGCCGCATTCTACGCGTGGATCTATAAGATATTAGACAAGAGACAAGAGGCAATAGGCAATAGTGAAGATGCCTCAAAGCGACCAACGGGAGCGGATTTCGACTCTCGCGCGGCAGCGCGGACTGGGAGCGGCGCCTCGCCGCCTACTCCCTACTCCCTACTCCCTACTGCCTCAAAATTAGTCCTCGTCATCGACGTCGGCGGGGGAACGTCAGACTTTTCGCTTATTCGCATCGTTCAAGAGAATCAGAGCGGTTCTGAAAACAGCGCTGAACGTCAAGCTGTCTCATTTCATCGAATAGCCGTCGGCGACCATCTTTTGCTCGGAGGGGATAACCTCGATTTGGCGCTGGCGCGGCTTTTGGAATCGAAGTTTGTTCAACAGGGCGTTAAGCTGACTGACCGTCAATGGCAGACGCTCGTTCGGCAGTCGCGAATCGTCAAGGAAACGCTTTTGGGAGAGAACGCGCCGGAAACGTGTACCGCTTCAATCCCTGCTGCTGGAAGCAAACTGATGGCGAAAAGTCTGTATCTGACTGTTACAAAAGAGGAAGTCGTCAACGCGCTTTTAGAGGGCTTCTTTCCCTTTGTCGATCTGACTGCAAAACCCGACCGACGTCGAAGCGGATTCCAGGAATTTGGGCTTCCGTTTGCGTCTGACCCGGCAATAACGCGGTATTTGGCGGCGTTTTTGACAAACGCAAATTGCAGTCAACCGGACGCGGTTCTGTTTAACGGCGGCATGTTTGAATCCCCTTTGACAAGGCAGCGGATTCTCGACCAGTTGTCACGATGGTTCTCCCCGGCAGACGGCGAACCATGGCGCCCGGTTGTTCTGGACAACGACGCTCTGGACTTAGCCGTCGCCCGCGGAGCCGCTTATTTTGGACTGATACGATATATTGAAAAGCTGCAAGTTGCAAGTGGATTGGAAGGCGGTAATGGAGCGACCAACGGGA
>JAZRTH010000620.1:0-2641 GCA_045651945.1 Thermoguttaceae bacterium | reverse complement strand
CGAACGTCCGTCCTTCGGACTTGAACTGTTCCAGAATCTGGAACGAGTCGCCCTGTAACGTTTCTATATTGTCGACCGCGTTGAGCTGAGCGTTCTTTTTGACCTGTTCGAGAGCTTTGGCGCTGGAGTCGCAAGCCAGACAGGAAACGGCGCCAGCCTGCGCCGCGGCAATCGAAAAGCCGCCGTGATAGCAGAACATGTCCAAGACCGTTTTCCCTTTGAACAGTTCAGCCGCCGCCAAGCGGTTTTCACGCTGGTCGAGATAGAACCCGGTTTTCTGTCCGCCTAAAAGCTGAATCTCGTATTTGATTCCGCCGGACTGAATTACCATCGTTTCCGGAACCGGATCGCCAAAAACGCGGTCAGCTGTCAGTTCCTCCGGCGCGCCTTCCCGACGAGCCATGGCAGGTTCCGTTGTAACAATTACGGTTTTAGCTCCCGTAACATTTTGGAGAATTTGGACAAATTGTTCCGCGCGCAACAAAATTCCTAAACTAGTCGCCTGCATAACAAGAACGTCTTCGTACTTGTCGACAATCAAGCCGGACAGAGCGTCCCCTTCGGAGTTAATCAGACGAGTTGCCTGAGAGAAATATCCCAGCTCTTTTCTCAAATCAACAGCAGTAGAAATTCGTTTCGTCCAAAAGGCGTCGTCTAAAGATTCCAATTCGTTCCACGTATATAGACGTACACGTATTTTGCTGTGAGAGTTGTACAGACCTCGGGCGAAGAATCGTCCTTTGTCGGAGTAGACGTCAACGACTTCGCCGTCTTGTGGAGCGTTGGATTTATCGATTAATTCTAAAGAACCGTCGAGAATCCACGGATGACCGCCCAGCAGGGCGCGGAGCTTGTTTGATTTGAGAGTAACGCGCATGGGAGAAGGGAGCTTCTAGCTCCTAGCTACTAGCTCTTAGCTTTGTGATTTTAGTTTCCAGCTTTATCAATTAACGCCGAGAACTACAAATGCACAAGCTAATGGCTAGCAGCTAATAGCTAACAGCTAAACACGAACTACTTCAGGAATTCGCGAACGCTTTCCAGCTGTCCGGCGGATCCGAGAACGGTGTTCTTGTGAATGATGTATTCAGCGTAAGCAGCCATGAATTTCTTTCCTGGCGGGCGCAGATCGAAGTTCTGCGGGTTGGCGAGGAATTCTTCACGGTGAATGGCGCACCATACCAGACGTCCGTCGGTGTCGATGTTGATCTTGCAGACGCCGAGCTTGGCGGCGGGCAGGTATTCGGCTTCGTTTACGCCAGAAGCGCCAGCGAGCTGACCGCCAGCGTTGTTGATGCGCTGTACCCATTCCTGCGGAACGGAAGAGGAGCCGTGCATAACCAACGGGAAGTTGGCGGGAATGGCTTTCTGGATTTTTTCCAGAACGTCAAAGTGCAGACCCTGTTTTCCGGAGAACTTGAACGCGCCGTGGCTGGTGCCGATAGCAACCGCGAGGGAGTCGCAGCCGGAACGTTCGATGAATTCAGCGGCGGTTGAGGGGTCGGTCAGTTTGACGTCGGCGACGATGTCTTCTTCGACTCCGCCGAGCTGTCCGAGTTCAGCTTCAACGACGATGCCCTTGTCGTGGGCGCGATCGACAACGCGGCGAGTGATTTCGATGTTCTTTTCGAATTCTTCAGCCGAGGCGTCAATCATAACGGAGGAATAGAATCCGCTGTCGATGCAGTCGTAGCAGGCTTCTTCGTTGCCGTGATCCAGGTGAACGGCGAAGATGGCTTCCGGGAAAACCAGTTCCGCAGAACGAATCAGACCTTCCAGGAATCGCTTGTCGGTATAGGAACGAGCGCCTTTGGAAATCTGGATGATGAACGGAGCGCTTTTGGAAGCGTCGCTCGGATCTTCGTTCTTGGCGGACTTGCCAAGGTTGCCGCGGAACAGACCGACGATCTGTTCGAGGTTATTGATGTTGTAAGCGCCGATAGCGTATTTGCCGTAGGCATGCTTAAACAGTTCGGTGGTGGTTACGATCATCTCGATTAATCCTTCTGCGAGGTTGACTCGCAAATAATGTAAGGAACAAGCCGCGGCGACAAAACGCTTCGCCTGACCGCTCCTTGATACAGTAAATTTACTGCTCCATATTATATATGCTTTTCTTGAATTGTCAAGTGGCGGAAATAATATATCAATTGTAGTCGATTAAATTGACAATATTTATTTGTTGAGAAGCTTTGGGTCAACTATGTGTTTGAGGTGCAGTCAGAAGTCAAACACGTTCCCGTTGGCGCTTGAGATAGTCCCGAAGGGACGAAACTCATTGTAACCGGCGGTTTTAACCGCCGGAGGGAAACATGAATAAAAGAATATCAACAAACACGCTTTTCCCCCGCGCGCCCCAACGGGGCGCGCGGAGGAAAAACAGCTAAAGCGATAGGGGGAGGAGATAGCGATTATTCCGTGGGCTGAAGCCCACGGTTACAAGCGTTGCGTCCCTCCGGGACGCAGTTCCGCAACTTTCTCAAACTACTCTTGCAATTTATTCTAAAAGTAGTATATTATCTGTCGGTCGACAACGTAGTCGATCCTTAGAAAATGATTTGTGTTGCGCTTGCCTTTTTCGCAATTCGGCGGCGAGGCGCCGCTCCCAATCTGCGCCGACAGGGTCGGTTCCCAAGTGGAA
>JAZRTH010000619.1:0-9167 GCA_045651945.1 Thermoguttaceae bacterium | reverse complement strand
ATGGCGTCTGCGATCAGGGAACCGATCTTTTCGTCGCCGGAGGAGATGGCTGCAACCTGAGCGATGTCCTGCTTGCCTTCAACGGGCTTGGAGAAGGTGGCCAGGGAAGCAACTGCGGTTTCGGTAGCCATTTCCATGCCCTTGCGGATGACCATGGGGTTGGCGCCTGCGGCAACGTTCTTCATGCCTTCGCGAACGAGAGCCTGAGCCAGCAGGGTAGCGGTGGTGGTGCCGTCACCGGCAACGTCGTTGGTCTTTACGGATACTTCGCGAACCAGCTGAGCGCCCATGTTCTCGAAGGGATCTTCCAGTTCAATTTCCTTGGCGACGGTAATGCCGTCTTTTGTTACCTGCGGTCCGCCGTAGGATTTGTTCATAATGACGTTGCGGCCGGTCGGTCCCATTGTAACAGCGACCGTGTCAGCCAGTTGTTCAACCCCGCGAAGCATCGCCTGACGGGCTTTATCGTCAAAAAGCAGTTGTTTAGCCATTGTTTGTATTCCTGTTGATTATGAATGCTGAATTGATTTGACAAGCGCTCCAGCCGGCGGAACGGGTTCTGTCACGCCCCGCCGACGCTGTAACGTTATGACTATTTAATCGCCTTGGCGAGGATGTCTTCTTCGCGGAGGATTTTGACGTCCTTTCCGTCAACGGTGATGTCGTTTCCGGCGTACTTGCCGTAAATGACTTCGTCGCCAACGGCAACGGACAGTTCAGCGCGAGTGCCGTCTTCGAGCAGTTTGCCCGGGCCAACGGCGACAACGGTTCCACGCTGCTGCTTTTCTTTGGCGTTGTCCGGCAGAACGATGCCGCCAGCGGTAACGGATTCAGCTTCTTTCGGTTCGACAACGACGCGATCTTCCAACGGTTTCAAGCAAAACTTAGCCATTATATTGTATCTCCTGATTGAATTGTTGATTGGATTAAGGTTCAAATATTATTCAGTGAAACGCCCCTATTACATCATGCCAGGCATTCCGCCCATGCCGCCCATTCCAGGAGCGCCGCCAGCCGGGGCTGCGGGTTCTTCCTTCGGAATGATGGTGATGGAGCAGCTTGTCGTGAGCAGCAAACCGGCAACGGACGCAGCGTTGATCAAAGCGGTTTGAACGACTTTGACCGGATCAATGACGCCGGCGTCGATGAGGTTGCAGTACGTGTCTTTGTCTGCGTCGTAGCCTTCGGCGAAATTCTTCATGCGAAGGACGCGGTTGACGACGATTCCGCCGTCAATGCCGGCGTTGTCTGCAATGGCGCGAGTCGGCGCGGACAAGGCTCGTTTGAGAATCTGAGCGCCCAGAGCTTCGTCGCCTTTGAGCTTGAGGGAATCGACCGCAGAGGCGCAGCGCAGCAAAGCAGTTCCGCCGCCGGGAACGATGCCCTTGTCTAACGCGGCGGCTGTTGCAGCCTTGGCGTCGTCAAGGAGGAACTTGCGTTCTTTCATTTCGGTTTCGGTCGTCGCGCCGACTTTAATCTGAGCGACGCCGCCTGCCAGTTTCGCCAGACGTTCCTGCAGCTTTTCGCGATCGTAGTCGGAGGTCGTCTTGTCGATTTCAGCGCGAATCTGTTCGGCTCTGCCCGCGATAGCGTCTTTGGAACCAGCGCCGTCAACGATGGTCGTTTTGTCGGACGCGATAATGATCTTTTTGCATTTGCCCAAGTCGGAAATCTGAACGGATTCCAGCTTGACGCCCAGGTCTTTGAAAATCGCGTTGCCGCCGGTGAGAATGGCAATGTCGCCCAGCATCGCCTTGCGCCGATCGCCGTATCCCGGAGCCTTGACAGCCGCGACGTTGAGAATGCCGCGCATCTTGTTGACAACCAGCGTTGCCAGCGCGTCGCCTTCGATGTCTTCCGCAATGATTACCAGCGGTTTGCCGGACTTGCTGACAGCTTCCAGAATCGGAACCAGAGCCTTGACGTTGGAAATCTTTTCCTCGTAGATGAGAATGAGCGGGTTGTCGAATTCAACCAGCTGCTTTTCTTCGTTGTTGACGAAATGGGGAGACAGGTATCCGCGGTCGAACTGCATGCCCTCGACAACGTCAACAACGGTTTCAAATCCCTTGCCCTCTTCGACGGTGATAACGCCGTTTTTGCCAACCTTGAGGAAGGCTTCCGCCAGAATCGCGCCGATAGCCGGGTCGTTGTTGCCCGCCAGAGAAGCGACTTGCGAGATTTCCTTTTTGCTCTTTTCGTCGATCTTTTTGGCGTTGGCTTCGATTTCAGCCGCGACAGCGTCCGCCGCCTTGGAAATGCCTCGAGACAACGACATCGGGTCTGCCCCAGCGACAACGTTTTTTAAGCCCTCTGTATAAATCGCTTCCGCCAGAACGGTAGCCGTTGTCGTGCCGTCGCCGGCGACGTCGTTTGTTTTAGACGCGGCTTCTTTAACCAGCTGCGCGCCGAGGTTTTCTTCCGGATCTTCCAGTTCAATATCTTTGGCGACCGTTACGCCGTCTTTGGTTACTTTCGGGGAACCCCAGCCTTTATCCAATACGACGTTTCGACCACGCGGACCGAGTGTACTTTTTACCGCGCGAGCCAGTTTCTGAACGCCCGCCAATATCGGCTGACGAGCCTTGTCATCAAAAGCCATCTGTTTTGCCACAGCGCTTCCTCCTTAAATGCTTGAATTTTGATTTATGATTTGCCGATCGTTTGCGACTTTATTAATTATTGTACGCGCCGCAAACGTCGACGCCCATTACAAATTTGACAAATTAAACAATGTCCCTCTACAAGTGCAATTTCTATGCCAAACGTCAAAATCAGCCAAAACGGGGACGTCAGAGCATTAATCTGCGCTGTATAGGTAAATTAGAATAAGGAAATAATATTTGAATTATATATTACAGAGCAATATATCAAATTTTATGCCAATTTGGCAGGGGGGAGAATTAATTAGTAATGAGTGATTAGTAATTAGTAATTTCGCAAGCGATGCTCTCGAGATGAGCCGAAGGTCGGGGAGTGCGGCGGCTTGACGCCGCCTTAACCAACGAGCTGGGAAAGCGCTGGGAACTTCTGGGAGACTGCTGGGATGGGCTGGGTTAAGATTACGTCTTCTCAGCAATTCCCAGCAATTCCCAGAAGCCTCCCAGAAAACTCCCAGAATCCTCCCAGCTTTTGCGCGGGTCGTTGGTTAAAGCGGTAAGGTGCGAAGCTGTATCTTCCCTATTTTAACAACAAATTTTGTCCTTTTTTCGAAAATTTTTTCGTGAAGTTCTTCATATTCCCCAAATCTGATGTATAATATAATAAATATAGTAATACAATTATCGCTTTGCGGCGAACTCATTCTGTCGCAAAAGCTGAATATAAAACCGTTATCCAGTTTTACCCAATGGAGTAAAATCAATGGCTAATAACCAAACGCGTTCATTCATCTATTCCCTGTTTGCTATAATCGCGATTCTTTGCGTTTCCAATATCGCGCTGGCGGATTTGGTCACATACTGGACGTTCAACGAAGGAACCTTTTCAGATTCCTCTGGAAATGGCTATACGGGTTCATCGGGAGGTACGGCTCCAACAATTCAAAATGATGGGATTGTTGGAAAGACGTTTTATGGAAATGCCAATGGAAAGTATAACATCAACGTTTCCACAGCCAATGTCAACTTGAACAACTTTTCAGTTTCTTTTTGGGGCAAACAGACTGGCGCCAACTGGAAAGACTACATCTCTTTGTATTCTGCGAGTAACGGCGATAACGATTTTCAAAGAGCAAATAACACCCTGACCATATACAATACTCCATGGGGAACGTTCAATGGAAGCGCCAATGTTTCGTCCGGTTTTCATCACTTTGTATTTACCTCGGATTCTGAAAACGGCGTTGCAAAACTGTATATTGACAACGTTCTGCAAACTTCAATAAACAAGTCAGACATTAATGAAATAATCCGATACATAACTATCGGCGGCAATTTTAACAGTGGCGGGCGCAATGGAACAGCTACCGTGGACGAAATCCAGTTTTACAATCAGCCGCTGACGACAGATCAAATTTCTTATATTTACAATAATCCAAAGCTGTATAGCGCGACCGCTTATCAGCGCAACGTAACAGCGAACGGGAACTGGTCTGACGCCGACTGGAACGCCAACGGACAAACAGGTCAGGCGTTTGCGAATTCCTCTGCGGTTCAGTTAGACGCGACAAACGCTCCAACGCTGACGGCAGATCAAAACGTTACCGTCAACTCGATTGATTTCACCGGTTCCATGACTGTAGACGGCTCCAATACGATTACTCTCAACGGCGAAAAGCGAATTACGGTTACAAACGCCGCTGATACAGCTACAATCAGCGCTCCGATTACGGCGCAATACGACAACAGCATAACCAAAACCGGCGCGGGAACGCTGAAGCTCTCTGGAACCAACACGCATACCGGAGGAACAACGGTTACCGGCGGAATGCTGGCTGTTACAAACGTCAACGCTTTGGGATCTGGCGACGTTACTCTCAACGGCGGAACGCTCGACACGACAGAAGTTGCCAGCGGCTCGACGTTTGCAAACGGCATCGCAGTCGGGACAAACGGCGGGACGGTAACGGCGGCTAATGGAACGGACAGGAACGGACCATACACGTCGTTCGGTTCCCTTTCCGGTTCTGGCGCTTTGACAACCAACGGCTGGGTTCAGTTTAACGGAACGGGCGGATATAACGGACATCTTACCGTCAACAGCGGATACACGCAAATCAATCCTAACTCGGTCGGCGTGATTGACCTGACGATTAATTCCGGCGCGCATTTCAGCCTGCTTAACGCTGGAACGCTGCAGATCGGCAAACTCAATTCTACCGCCGACGTCGAATTTGTCGGCTCTCAATCCGGCAACGCGTACACGATTGAAATCGGCGTTGGCACGGCCAGTACTGACTCTGCCGCCTTTGCCGGATATATTCATGGTCCAACTGCCAATTCTAAAAATATAACTATCAAAAAAGTCGGCGCTGGTACGCAAACGTTCAACCGAAAGGGCTATGGTTTTGCTTCGCCTGACGGCACAATTAAAGAAGTGATTGTCGAAGGCGGAACAATGATTCTCAACGGCGACCATTCCGCTTATTCTGCCGGCGCTACAACTGGTTTTTGGGGAACCGCTCCAATTACCGTTAATTCGGGAGCAACTCTTGTCTATAACCACATCTGGAATACGTCTCCAAACGTTATGCTGACTGTCAACGGCGGTACATTGACTCTGAATCAGGCTGAGTATCAAAATAAACTTACCTTAAATTCAGCAACCGTCAACGGAACGGGAGAGCTTCGAGGCGGTTACATTGGATCTGCTACTTGGGAAGTAAAAGGCGGAACGTCAACGATTAACAATGCCATTTACGTTGCAAAAAATGGAAACTACACAACGTTTACAATCAACATTGCTGACGGCGCAACGTTGGATACAAAAAAGAATATCGCCGGACTTAGCTCGCATGTGGGAACTGACCTGGTCATTAATGGCTCTGGAACTGCTGGAACGGGTAAGCTCAAGCTTCATGCCGCTTCTGGCGCTACTATGACTAACTTGGGAACGGTTAAGTACAATAACATAAACGTTGAATTGAGCGGTAACGCGGGTTGGTTAGGCAGCGGATTTTTTAATGGTTCCGCGGTTACTTTAACGAACTCGACGATGACAACCAGCACGGATCATACAACCAACGGAACAGTGTTTACGCTTGATAACAGTAATTTAAAATTTGACGGCGTAGTCAACTCGTACATTCATCAGATTACGTTGAAAAACGGCTCGACCATTTCGGGGACAACCGCCAGTTCCCAGTTCCGCACGGGACATCAATGGAACTCTCAGTTCTTCACCGTGTATGAATCTGGTAAGCCGGAAAACGTGATGAATACGATTTCAGCCGATATTGCCATGTTTGACACAAGCAAAACGACAACGTTCAACATCGCAGAGAAAGCCCCGTTAACCTTTTCCGGCAATTTTCTTCCTGCTGCAAGCGGGCATTACAACGCGCTTACTAAAACCGGCGCAGGCGAAATGACGTTAACCCAGCCTCTGGCAAATGTCGGCAATGTAACCATTGATCAGGGTACGCTGATTCTGTCCGCCGGCGGGACGCTGAACAATCTTTCCGGTTCTGGCGTTCTCAATTACGGAGAATCCGCTATTACTTTGAACAACGCTGCCAACTCGACATTCTCCGGAGACATTCTCGGTTCCGGTGCGTTTACAAAGACGGGAACTGGAACGTTGACGCTGTCGCAACAGCCCGAGTTTACGGGTTCAACAACGGTTGAACAGGGAACGCTGGCTCTTGCTGACGGCGGGACGCTGTACAATCTTTCCGGAGGAAGCCTGGACGCAAACGGAAACGTTACTGCGTTTATCGTCGCGACCGATAAAGACTTGACGCTGAGCAACAGCGAGCTGTCCAAGTTCATCGGGTCGATTACTGCAGCGACAATCGAAAAGACAGACAACGGTACGATGCAAATCTACACCGGCGCCAACGGACAAGTCGACGCTCAAAGTCTTGTCGTCTCGTCCGGACGCATGGACTTGAAAGGCTACATGACGCACAACATCACGGTTGACGCCAACGCGGTCTTCTCCCCCGGCAACTCTGTCGGCGAGGCGCTTTTCGGCGGCAATTACGAACTCAAAGAGGGCGCAATTCTGTTAATCGAACAGGACGAAACCGGCATGGATAAACTTACAGCCGATACGTTTTCCATTAATGAAAAGTCCGTCCTCGATCTGTCCTTCTCATCGGTTCAGCCGGGCGCGACGTATCCGATTCTTGTCCAGGGAGCGTATGACGAAAATGACGAATTTGTTTCCCGTGATTTTGACGGCGCTTTGGGTACAGATGATTTCTGGAACGGTCTTTTATCGGAAGACGATGCGTATTTCTGGAATCTGAAAGTAGAAGGCGACACGGTCTACGCAACGCTCGACGCCAACGCCGTTCCGGAACCGTCAACGTGGGCGCTGCTGATTCTCGGCGCGGCGGGCTTGCTGTACTGGCGAAGAAGAAAATAATTCTTATCAATTATACCCTGAAACCAGCTTTAACAGCGCGTTGCAGACGGTCGTCTCTTCGCAGACGACCATGTCGGCGCCGGCGCGCTGCAACAGTTTGATATTGAGATTATATCGAACGCGACAGAGTATAGAGCAGTCCGGGTTCATGTCGCGGCAGGCGCTGACAATGTCCAGAGCGATTAAATCGTCTGGAATCGTTACGAACACTGCAGACGCATGTTCGATTCCCGCCTTTGTGAGAATGTCCGGCTTGGCAGCGTCGCCGCTGATGGCTGTGATTCCTTCTTGAGCAAACCGGTAAATGTTGATGGGACTGTAGTCAATAACGCTGACGACTTTGCCCATCGTTTCCAGACGCGCAGCAAGAAGCGTCCCAATGTGCCCTACCCCAATAACAATGACGTGGTCGAGCGAACCGGAGTCCAGCGCCTGCTGAATCGGAGACTTGCCCTGGATGTCGTCTGACGGCTCGACGTCCGACTTGGCAATCCAAACGCCGGCTTTGACAAGGTGCGGCGTGATAACCATCGACGCGACCGACACAAAAAGAATCGTATGATACGAAACGTCGTCAATCTTGCTGGATGCAACCAGTAAAAGCATAAACGCCAATTCACCGACCTGCGCCACGCACAAACCGTAGCCAATTGAGGATCGATTCTTAAATCCGCAAATTTTAAGCGAACATGCAGCGGCAAGCATTTTTAGTATTATTACAGCAATCAGACAGCCGAAACACAATAACGGGTGCGTCTGGAGAATGTTAAAGTTCATCAACATGCCCAGCGAAATGAAGAACATGGCGGAGAACGATTCGCTAAACGGCATGAACAAGGCTTCGATTTGATTGGTGAGTCGGTTTTCACCCAGAACGATGCCTGCGGCTAACGCGCCTAAAGCCGGGGTTAATCCCAACAAAACCGCCAGCGAGCACAGCCCCATTAAAATTGCCAATACCAAAGCGATAAGCAGTTCTTTCGCCCGCAATTTGGCGAGCTTGGAGGCGAGATGTTTCATCATGTAGATCTTGCCTACGACGACAATCAAACAGAAAATAACCGTCTTGATTGCCATGCCGATCCAGTACGTAACGGACGGGGAGGATTCGTCGCCGGAAAGAACGGGAACGAGCAGCAATATGGGAACCAAGGCAAGGTCCTGAAAGAGCAAAACGCCCAGCGTCCCCTTGGCGCGGTGAGACGCTGCGACGCCTTCGTCCTGTAAACTCTTATACGCCAGGGCCGTCGAACTAAGCGAAAAGACAAATCCGACTATAGCGCTTATTCCCCACGGCAAATGGACGCCATAATGGAAAAATAGCGTCGTTGGAATGCAGGTCAGAGCCATCTGCAGCGTCCCGCCGACAAACATATATTTAGACATCGCTGCCATTTTATCGAGCGTGAATTCCATGCCGATGGAGAACAAAAGCAGCAAGACGCCGAACTGAGCGATGCACTCCATAACGGTTTTGTCGATGATTTCCATCTGCTCGTCTTTGGTTTCCACGACGATTTCCGCCGCAGTCGTCGCGTCAACGTTTTTATTTACTTCCCGCCTGACCCTGCTGATTTCCGCAGACCTGGACGTGATGTTGGAACCAATCAACCCGAAGCAGTCCTGACCGATTATCGCTCCGACGAGCATGTATCCGATTAACAGAGAAACGTTCAATCGTTTGCAAATCCAGCCAACGATAAAACCAGCAAATAAAATAACGGTCAGGTGGAATAAAATTAAATGCGGCATGATTATAATGAGGCAGTAGGCAAGAGGCAGTAGGCAAGAGGCAGTAGGCAGTAGGACGCAAGCGCATCGAAAACTACTGTTTATTGCATCTTGCCTTTTCTCGATCTATCAGATGTCTGTTGATATCTCCAGCTTTCTCTTTCTCCATGGATTGACTTTTAATGTCTTTATTATATAATAAACAAATAACAAGAAATTGCAATCCCAATTTTGCCCATTTTACAAATTGAGGTGTAAAAAGATGAAAGTAGTAGCATTCAACGGCAGTCCCCGTCGAGACGGAAACACGTACACCCTGCTGACAAAGGTTCTCGAACCGATTCAGGCGGCGGGCATTGAAACGGAAATCGTTCAGATTGGCGGTCAGATGGTTCATGGCTGTA
>JAZRTH010000618.1:0-5399 GCA_045651945.1 Thermoguttaceae bacterium | reverse complement strand
TGGTTTTCGTAGCCCAACTCGTCTGTAAAATAGACCGACCACGACTCCTGATCCGCCGCGTTTGTCTTTTCGTTCCAGCGAAGCGCGACGCTGGCGGAGGCGTTCGTTTTATCGTCAACGTTCATTCTGTACGAACGGCTGTCCGGCTCCGTTTTGACGTACGCCTGTTTGACCGCTCGGTTTGTTTTGATCTGAATTGTTACAGTCGTTCCTTCCAGCGCCTGAATCTCGGCGGAATCCGTCTGTGTTTTCGGTTCCAGACGCGTGTATTCCGGGTACTGGTACTGAATCTGCTCGATAGAAAAACTCGGTTCCGGCAAGACGGTTACTTTGTACTGCGGAGAAACCGCGTCGCCGACACTGACGCAGTACGTGAAGTCCTCCTGCGCCCCGGATTCGTCGTCTGGAATAGTACACGTATACGCATATTCGCCCGGCTTAACAGTCATCTCTGCCCGGCAGTTTGTCTTTGCCCCGCTGACAGAACTCCATATTACCTCGACCGTATCCGACTTGGAAATGCCCTTGATCTCTGCGGAAATATTGAGCTTTTTCCCAACGAGAATCTGGGCGTCGCCCGGCTCGACTTTTTGAATTCGCACCCGAGTCGGAGACTCAATCGCCGCTGTTGGCATGAACAGACGCCCTGACGACTGCCAAAAGCTCTTGGGCGACAAAACAATATACAGCCCCAACGCCGCAATGACCGCTAAAAGGATAATACTGTGTCGCAACAGCCGCGCGCTGTCCGTAGACGATTCCAAGTCCGAACGCAAAATCGTTCTCGCCGCCTGGAATTCGACCAGCTTAACTGCGGCTTCCGGCGGGGGCGCGTCTGACATTTTGAAACAGGTCAGGTTAATGAGCGCATTTTTCATGCCGGGCGACAAATCTTCAATCGTTTTGGCGACGTAGAGAGGATTGACTCGAAACGCCAGCCAAAACCGAACGATCCGCCATAACTGCCAGACAATTGCAATCAGAAAAACGCTCAGCCCTAAAATTCTAAACAGAGTTTGGTTCCCCTTCGGCAGAACCCAGGCGTCCACAACCGCAAAGACGATAATATACCCCACGCAAAATATCAGCAACAACAGAAGCGCATTGAACACCTGAGCGTACTTCAGATGAGCAAGCGTCTGCCTGGTTGCGTCGTCGATAATATCTTGCGGAGTTTGTTGGGACATGGGGTAATTAGCAATTTGTAATTAGCAATTAGCAATTACGCAAAGCGCTCCTCTCAAGGGCGCTGGCGAAATGGAAGGCGAACCGTCATCAATCTTATTTTTAACCGCTTCGCGGTTTACCGGGGGCTTACGCACCCCGGCTCGCCTTCCTACTCCCTAATATACCATATTTCCCTGTTTTTCGCAAACCCGGGCTGGAAGAAATTTCTAAAATTTTCCCCTCCCTCTCTTGCATAATTATTATAGATTGCTACAATAGACAAATTAGGGAAAGATTTTTCTTTTCTCCCTTGATTATTTATTGTAATTCGCTATAATAATCAAAACGATATTAATAGAAACATATTAATTACGAAAAACCGAGTACTTATTCATTGAATTCGGTTTTGGATTTATACGCCTTATTTGCAAGCGCTTGGCTTTTGTCGGCTGTTTTACATTTAAATTATGTCAACTCAAACATACACTTTTCCACGTGGCATTCACCCGCCAGAGGGCAAATCTTTTGCGGAAAACAACGCGATTGAAATTCTTCCAACGCCTAAAAAACTGTTCCTGGCAGTTCAGCAACATATCGGCGCGCCGTGCGCCCCGGTCGTCAAATTAAAGGACGAAGTTGGACCGGACGCAGTCGTCGCCTCGGCTGACGCCTTTGTTTCCGCGCCCATTCACGCTCCGTACGCCGGGACTGTTGGACGTCCCGCCAAAAAAACACTTCCCAACGGCCGACGCGTTGCAACCGTTGCCTTGGACGTCGACCTTGATCACGCGCCCAGCGGAGAGGAAATGCTCAAAATCGTCTACGGCGGCGACTGGGAGATTCCCGCTGACTTTGACGTCAACTCGATTTTCCCCGCGGTGAAATCCGGCGGCTTGGTCGGCATGGGCGGAGCGGCGTTCCCGACTCACGTCAAAATCGCCAAAAACGAGAAAAAGCCCATCGATACGATTCTGGTTAACGGCTGCGAATGCGAACCGTACCTGACCGCCGACTATCGGCTCATGCTCGAGTTCCCTCAGCCGATTGTTGTCGGGGCGATTCTTACCGCCGCCGCAGTCGGGGCGAAAACCGTATACATCTGTATTGAAGACAACAAACCGGCAGCCATTCAGGTCGTTTCTAAAGCGATTGAAAAGACGTCCAACCCGTTTGGCGTTGACGTTTCCGTCCGGGTTATGAAAACCAAGTACCCGCAAGGGGGCGAAAAACAGCTCATTCGCGCTGCCTTGGGCAGAAAAGTCCCGTTCCCGGGATTGCCCATGGACGTCGGCGCGCTGGTAGAAAACGTCTCGACAGCCGCCGCAGTTGCCGGTCGGGTTCTGCGAGGCAAAGCGCTCACGCACCGCATCGTTTCCGTTACCGGCGGGGGCGTCGTCAACCCGAAAAACCTCTTCGTCCCGATTGGAACGCCGATTTCAGAGCTTATCGAATTCTGCGGCGGTCTGAAGCCTGACGCCAACCGCATCCTCATGGGCGGCCCCATGATGGGATTCGCCGTTGGAACGATGGACATTCCCGTTACAAAGGGAACCAGCGGAATCACGATTCTGACCAACAGCGAAGTCAAAAAGTCGGTTGAGACCAACTGTGTCCGCTGCGGCCGCTGCGTCGGCGTTTGCCCGATGAACCTCATCCCGACCAAGCTGGCGTTGGCGTCCCGATTCCAAAATACAGACGTCCTCCAGGCGTACCACGTCGGCGCCTGTATCGAATGCGGTTCCTGCGCGTTCACCTGTCCTGCCAGCCTCCCGCTGGTTCAGCTCATCCGCACAGGGAAAATTCAAGTACAAAAGTTAAGCAAGAAATAGAGTTAGGCAGTAGGCAAGAGGCAGTAGGCAGTAGTTTTTAGATTGTCACGCGTTTGCTGAATGCCCCGATTACTCATTACTAATTTCAAATACTCATGTCAAACACTCAACTGGATTTATACGTAACGTCGTCGCCGCACCTGTCGAACTCGAAGTTGTCGACGCGGTGGATTATGCTCGACGTTATTATCGGTCTTGTTCCCGTAATCGGGATGTCGTTTTACGTCTTTAGATGGTACGCCGTCTGGCAGATTGGGCTTTGCCTTATTTCCTGCCTTACGGCGGAAGCCGTGTTTGAATCCATGCGCGGACGGCGTCCCCATTTGGAAGACTGCTCCGCGATTGTAACAGCGTTGATTCTGGCGTTGTCGCTGCCGTGGAGCGCGCCGTGGTACGTCAGCGTTGTTGGATCGGTCGTCGCGATTGGGCTGGGTAAAACCGTCTTCGGCGGATTGGGCTGCAACATCTTCAACCCGGCGATGGTCGGTCGAGCGTTTGCCATGCTCGGGTTTTCGTCACAGATGGCGGCGGGTGCGTATCTTCTGCCGGCAGACGCCAATATCGGCGGGCTGGACAAAGGCTTGGCGGAAATCCTTACGCAAGCCACCCCGATGACTCTTCTGAAAAGCGGCAGCGCCGAAAACTTTACTCAGCTGATTAGTCACACTGCTCTTATTGGGCAGCAAAACGGGTCGCTGGGCGAGGCGTCGATTATTGCTCTGCTGATCGGCGGGATTTATCTGCTCGTTCGCAAAACCGTAACGTGGGACGTCCCGGTATCCGCCTTGATTTCGACGTTTGTCTTTGCCGCTCTGTTTAACATGGGACCGCACGCGTTCCAGTTCGGCATGGCTCACGTTATCAACGGAGCCATCTTCCTTGGCGCGTTTTTCATCGCCTCTGACCCCGTTACCAACCCCATCACAACCAAAGGCAGAATTATTTTCGGCGTTGGATTCGGGTTCTTTACGGTGTTGCTGCGCTGTTTCAGCTCCTATCCGGAAGGCGTCATGTTCTCCATTTTGCTCATGAACGCCCTCGTTCCGATGATCAACAGAATGACGATTCCCAAACCCGTCGGATTCGTCAAGCCAGCTAAATAAGTTACAATCAAATTACACATTTATATAAACCGTCCAATATCATGTCAGAAGAAAATTCAACGCGAAAGAAATCGTGGAAAGACAACTACCTGGTTCAGGCGTGGTTGATCCTGTTGATGGCGGCGCTCTACAGCGCGGTTTTGATTCTCGTTCAGCTTAACTGGGGCCCGATTATCGAAAAGAACCGCCGGGAAGCGACGTACAGCCAAATCCCCAACCTGGTTCCCAATACGGACATCGCCAACGTTGTCGAAAAGACGCTGGAAAAAGACGGCAAAAAGGTTGTCGCCTACCAGTGCTTTGACGCTCAAAAGAACCCCACAGGCTGGGTTCTGCCCGCCAGCGGTCAGGGCTTTGCAGACGTCGTCGATTTGCTGGTCGGCCTGGATACGTCTGCCTCCAAGCTTACGGGGCTGGTCGTTATCAACCAAAAAGAAACGCCCGGTCTGGGAAACTTTATTAAAGAAGAATATTTCCGCAAACAGTTCATTGGAACTGCCGCCGACCAGGACATCACCGTCGTCAAAGGCAGAGACGGTTCGCCGGAAAAGAACGAGATTCGCGCTCTGACTGGGGCGACGATTTCCTCGCAGTCCGTTTGCGACATCGTCAACTCCACGCTCAAAACCTGGCGGGAAGAACTCAAATAAACAGCAACCTTAAAATACAATTCAAAGATATACCATGAACGATCAACCTACAGCGCTGGAACGATTCTGGCGCGGAATCATTCCGGAAAACCCCACGTATCGGCAGGTATTGGGCATGTGCCCGACGCTGGCTGTTACAACCAACGTACAGGGAGCCATTACCATGGCGGCGGCAACGACGTTTGTTCTCGTCTGCGCCAACATCATGGTTTCTCTGCTGAGAAAAATCATTAAACCGCACCTGCGAATCCTCGTTTTCACGTTGACAATCGCAACGTTCGTTACGATTGCAGACTATTTTCTGCAGGCGTTTATGCCGGAAATGAGCGCTCAGCTGGGTCCGTACATTCCGTTGATTATCGTCAACTGCATTATTATTTCCCGGTGCGAAGTCTGCGCGTCGAAACAGTCTTTGGTTCCCGCCATTGCAGACGGCTTCGGACAAGGACTCGGGTTCCTGCTGGGACTGTGTTCCATCGCGGTCGTTCGAGAACTGTTCGGTTCCGGAACGCTGATGGGATACACGGTTCTGCCGAGCGACTTCTGGGTCAATTGCGGAATCATGATTCTGCCGCCGGGCGCGTTTTTAACCCTCGGCTGCCTGATGGCGTTTTTCAACTGGATTGGTTCCAAAAAACAGGAAAACTGAA
>JAZRTH010000617.1:0-3219 GCA_045651945.1 Thermoguttaceae bacterium | reverse complement strand
TTAATTGTCTTCCTAAGACCGCTTGGCCTCCGACTTATCTAAAGTAGACCGATGTTTCGTACGTTGCGCCCGGTTCCAAACCGTTGAGCGTAATTCTGTCCATCGAGCAGGTTGTCCATTCCGCCAAATTTTTAGAATTGTCGTCTTTATAAAGCGTACCGTTAAATCCGCCGTTGTGGTTGCCGCTGCCGACAACGGAAACGCCGCCGGTAAGATACTGCTGAGAAATCGGAGAACTGTTACTTGAACCAGAAGCTTGAACGCCAGTAAAATTAAGCGTTTCACCGGAAGTTATCGTCATGGGACGAGTTGTACTTGGCGTATCGCCCAGGCTGATCGCATGAGTGTAATCAGAGACTTTTCCGTCCAAATAAGCGGTCGCTTGAGAATTCCAGCGGTTTGCCTGCCAGCCGTTGACCGTTGGATCGTGCTTGGTTCCTTCAATCGTCGGGGCGACGTAATCGCTCGCCTTGACAATCTGAACGTTGTCTAAAAGCAGCGTACGGTCTGTACCGCCGTCTGCGTCTGAATAAAGAACGCCGTTAAAGCCGAGAGTCGTCGTATAGGGGGAATCGCCCGACTGTGACGTAAACCGATACTCGTTATACGTAAAAATGTTTTTGTCAAACTGATTGACGCGCAACGGAGCGTCATAGACGGTTTTTCCGTCAACTGTAGCTTGATAATATGGATTTCGAGAACTGGTTCGGGAGCTGGTGTAATACGAAAGAACGTATTCCGTATCCGGTTCCAGAGTAATTTCCTGGCTGAGGCTTCCAGCGTTTTGAATATAAAGCGCTTGCGTACTGCCTTCCGGAAGGTAAGACATCTGACCAGTTTTGATAAAGTCGCCGCAGCGCTGAACTGTTCTGTTAAGATCTCCCCATTCCGGAGCCATGCCGATTGAAGATTTGTAATCATGATTCCAGTCTGTAATGGCGTGATGCTTTTGGACGTAGCCATGGGTGTCGCCGCCACTGACAAACGTATCTTTCTCGAATCCGCCGTTTTTAACGATTTCAGTCGAAACCGGAATGTCAGTCGGGTTCAAAGTCGCCTCTTTGAGCGAAACGCCGTAAAGGTGCCACGAGTTGCCGCTATTAATGCCTCTGTCTGTGACTTTAAACGTTCCGTCTGCCGGAGCGGTAAACGTGTATTCCAGCAAATACGGCGTACCAGCGTTCAAACTCGGCCAGTAGATAGTGGGATTGTCTTCCGACATCATGTACCCGGTATACAGGGTTTTGTTCGCGTCGAACGTTTCGACAAACGAGTCTGCGCCGCTGCCTGCGCCGCCAGACTGGAACGTATAGCTGTGCTTGCGGTTATCGGACGCTCCCCAAACTCTGCCGTATACGGTATACGTATAGTCTTTACCAGGCGTTAAGCCGGTAAATGACATTTCGACCGTACCGTCAACAGCCTGACCGTCGTTAAAAATCATGCCTTTCATAACCTCGGCAAGTTGTCCTGATCCAACGTTGGCGCTGTTGCCGCCGTGATAAAGAATATTACCGGACGAATTGCTGCCGTAGGTCATCGTAACGCCGTTAGCGGTGTACGTGTTTGTTGTAACAGTCGTAAACGGCACGCCATTGACGTTGTAAACCGTCCCGCTGTTTTGATTCCAGAAGTTGACAGCCATCACGTACGTTGACGTATTGTCAATATCGGAATCTCCCGACACCGCGCGCATATTGAGCGTTGGAACCTTGACCATGTCAGCCTGAACGGACTGGAATAACGCTGACGCCGACAACGTCAAAATACAAAGCGTAACGATTGAAAGCAATCTTTTCATAATAGGGTATATTGGTTAGTAAACAAAAATGTTTAAATTTATTCGTATGATATATTATACACTAAAATTTTCAGATTTGCAATATTTTTAAAAAATTTTTTAGGATTTTTAAAGAGAGACAAATTGTTCAGATTAATCTGTTAGTAATATTGAGTTTGTATTTGTTTGGAAAATTTCATTTTGAGGGAGCAGTCTTGCATTGGATTTGAGAAAATGGTATAATCGAGAAAAGCTGGCGCTGTATATCCCCTGTTTCGGAGTGCAGGAGCAAAGCTCCCGCTTTCATATTTGACGGCTTGCCGTCAAGAAGTGGTTTCCGCTTTTTTTAGCAAGCTGCGCTTGCCGATTAAAGCAATTCTATTTAGAAGAAAAGCGAGAGTTCCGCTTCGCTTCCCTCTCGCACTCCGAAAGGTTTATCCATTTTACCATATTATGAATATTTTCCCTTTTAAAACCTTCGCCGCCTTGTCCCTTTTAGCCGTCTTGCTGAGTCCGGCGGCGGCTGACGAATCCAGTTCCCCTGCTCCGACGTCGGGAATGCGGCAGCCGAATATCGTCTTTATTATGGCGGACGACCTCGGGTACGGGGACGTGAGTTGCTACGGGCAGTCGAAGTTCTCGACCCCGCGAATCGACTCGCTGGCTCAACAGGGCATGAAGTTTACTCAGATGTACGCAGGGACGACCGTCTGCGCGCCGTCCCGCTGCTGTCTGATGACAGGCGTTCATTCCGGACACGCGTATATCCGGGGCAACATGGGGGCGAAGCCGTTTGGAGATTCCCCTCTGCCTGCAGACGCTGTAACGTTGACGCAGGTTCTTAAAGACGCCGGGTACTCCGTTGGCGTTTTCGGGAAATGGGGGCTTGGCGCGGTCGGGAACGTCGGCGACCCCAACAAACACGGCGTCGACCGCTTTTTCGGGTACTATTCCCAGATGGAAGCCCACAATTATTACCCGCCCCGTCTGCACGACAACGGCGTTCAAATTGACCTCGACGGCAAGACGTATTCTCACGATTTAATCGTCAACAAAGCGCTGGAGTTCATTCGCGAAAACAAGGACAAGCCGTTTTTCTGCTATATGCCGGTTACGATTCCGCACGCCGCCATGCAGGTTCCGGAACCGTATATGACCCCGTGGCGCGAAAAATTCCCGGAGTTCGAAAACGTCAAAGGACGTTACACGTACAAGACCGTCGTTCGCAACCCGATTGCGGCGTTTCCCGCCATGGTAACGCATCTGGACGATACCGTCGGGCAAGTTCTCGACCTGCTGAAAGAGCTGGGGCTGGAAGAGGACACAATTGTCATTTTCACCAGCGACAACGGACCCCATCACGAAGGCGGTCATCGACCGGACTTCTTCAATTCCTCCGGCGCCGTTCGCGGTCTGAAACGCGACCTGTACGACGGCGG
>JAZRTH010000616.1:0-2363 GCA_045651945.1 Thermoguttaceae bacterium | reverse complement strand
CTTTCTGATCCTCGTTTGTTATAAACCCCAGAGCTAAAGCCAACTGATTTGCCGTTTCTTGTCCAACATTGCAAATATCGGCAGCAATTTTTCCGTATCTGTCGTGACAGAACACGTCTTTGTTCATGGCAAGTAGCGAGGTCTTTTGCTGAAAGACCGGAACTTTAACTTGCGGAAACTTACCTTTAACCGGATGTTGATGCTCTCCAGTCAGAGCGCAAATGGGCAGTTTTTCAACATCTATTCCAGCCTGTTCTGATTCAATCTGTACAAGTAGCTTCCTAAAAGCTTCTCGGGACAATTCAATTTCATCTCCTACAACGTTGAAATAAATCCAAATCTCCTCACTTTTATCCCATGAGTCTGTCTTTTGGTTATATTTTCCAAGAAACAGTTTTATTGCCAAACCAGCTTTTATTCGTCCTTTACAAACAGCCTCAACAATAGCATCAATAAAACAGCGGACTTTTTCTCGAATGGTTTGCTCCTTATCCGTTGCTGACTTTTTAAGAGCTTCCACCAAACGATAAACCGGTTTGACTTTCTCTAACCGATCGCCAAATATCTCTGACACAGACTGAGCCGCTGACGTCCACGATTTTTCAAACTTTTTCAATATTTGAGAATTGTTTGTAACTTCGTATGAAAAGTTATCGTCTTTAATAATTGAAATAAATACCTCATAAGCAGCGTTTTCCAGCTTCTGGAGTTCATCTTTATTCCTTACTTTGGATTTTTTAAAATCCTTGTATTTTGCGATAAACGATTGCGGCAGGGACTCCGGCTGAATTAACGGACCAAAAATCTTTGAAGCCGGAAATGAAAGCTGGTTATCTGGATTATATCGCCATTTGTTTTGAGTAGTTCCAATTGACTTGATTTCCAAGGAACCATCTTCGGCAACAATAACCGTAATACCGTCCCTTTGAGAAAAGTCATTTATATCAGGATGCCCTGTTAACTGCTGTCCCGATTGGATTAAGGATTTCTTTAACGAATACAATTCATTTAGCATAGCGAATCACCCCCTTCTCGAATTTAGGATAGAGCAACACTCCCTTTTCAATTTTGACGTCTTGACAAAATAACGGATTTACTTTCCCAAACGCATCCTTATCAAAGACTCTCAAAAGCATGGAATTGATTGTCTCGTTTATCGATTCCAACGGATGACTTTCCGGACGAAGAGGGCCGAAATAATCAGGCGTAAACTCCTTTTGTCCTAAAAACGGCGTCGAATGAAGACGTCCTTGCTTCAAACGGCGGTTGAACAGATCCTGAATATGATGTTTGTTATTGTGATCCAAATACGGCGCATATTTCTCGTCCGTGGGTTCAATGATTTCCGCCTCGCCATAAACCTGATAACAGACGTCAATGAGAATCATACAGTAATACTGATACGGATTCCCGTCAATGAAAGACTTGTCCTTTCTTAACGGTCCGTTATAATTGACGCAGTACCGATGATAAACGATCGGCCGGCAAATATGCACCTTTACTGGACGAATGAAAGCTGTTTTCATCCAGGCAACAGACGACAATATTCCGCAGCAGGCAGAATATGTCGGCGCGGGATATGATACGAACGACGATCCTGAATCCGGGCGGGTAAACATTGCCGCCGGTCCAGATATTTCACAACTTACAGGATATGTTTTGTTCATGTTCTTGTTCCATTAAATTTAATCTTTTATTTGTAATATACACCATTGTAATTTTTTTGCAATAGGGGGCAAGGAGTTTTTTAAAAAATTTTAGAAAAATTATTTGGTCAATCATAAGTTCCTCAAAATGTCTTGTCATTTTTAATAAATAATGCTAATATCGGAAAGCTTTTAATACAAGAACTTTTAACCATTTGTATAATTGATAATAGTTTTATTAAATATCAAATGATTATGTCGCACGCTTTGCGCGTGCGTGGATTGAAATTTGTTACCATTGAATTTGAATCTCTTTATCTTGTATTAAAGCTCTGGGGAAGTCAGATTTATCTGATTTCCTCAGTTTTTAAATATGAATCTATTCAAACCGTTCTTTCAAAGTCAACTCGTTATCAATACATGCGTACGCTGTGATATAATTCCGTGTTGACCTTTTCATCAATTCTGACGGTACGATTATGAGATTATTATATCCGTTAAAAAAGGGATAACAAGACAGGTATGACAGGCGCTGTCATACCTATTTCACAAAAAATCAGAAAAAAGCCAGATAATTTTTAAATGTTACGCCATATACTTTTTATTTGGCGCAAAGAAGCGGGCGAAGACGTCCGCAAACAGCTCTCAACCATGCGAAATCAAGATAAAAAGCGACCACGGGGAGCGGTTTCAATACGTCTCGCGCGGCAGCGCGGA
>JAZRTH010000615.1:0-7045 GCA_045651945.1 Thermoguttaceae bacterium | reverse complement strand
CGCCGGAACGGTAATGCCTGCCAGGATGGCAATTATCGCCGTAACGACCATCAGTTCTACGAGCGTAAAAGCGCTGCGAATCGAATTGTCAGAGTTTGAGTTCATGTCAGTACCCGTATTTATTGTGAAAGTCTAATAAATACAATCCAAAAGCCGTTTGAAACAAACAAACGACAGACAAAAGACGGCTTGAACTCAAATTAAAAGAACGACGGACTGAATGATTTCAACGTAACCCGTCTGACGCGGCTGAGCGCTGAGCTGAATCGGCTGATATACAAAAGATTCTGTTTGATAGACGTTGCTATGAACTGCGGTTTTGAATCCCGCTGCCGACGCTGACGCCACAGCGTACACGTCCGTTGAGTGCGGCTGAGCAGGAGCCGGTTCAAAAGGAATGTTGTTAAGCGGGAACGAAGGGACCGCGTCCCAATTTGCCAGGACTTCCAACTCCTCTGACGTCAGGTCGCCCAGCAAAGACTGACGCTGCGATTCCAGATTTGGAAGCGCGAACTCGTTTTGCGTTAAGAACTCCGCGGCGTCTTGCGGCAAGCCCTCTGTGATAGACGCCAGCGCAGAGTGAATGGCTTCGTCGCCGGCAAACGCCTTTTGACTGCGTCCGTTTTGCCCTAACAGCTTTAAGATTCTGTGAACGTACGCAGTTTCTATATGGAGGCGATAGCCGTCTTCGTCGTAGACTTGCCCGTCTTCCGACAGCGTTTGCGAGAGCTGGTACGCCTTCGCGCGAATGTACGGGTCTGACGCCGGAAGCCCAAAGTCCAGCAAGCCCTCGACGACGAACGCCGTCGGGACGATGTCGCCCTGATCCGCCTTGACGCTTGCCAGATAATCCTCCGCCCGGGAGAGCAGCTTGGCGCGGATTTTTTCCTTCGTCTGCTGAGCCTGAACGGACTTGACGAACTGCTGGAATTCGCGTTCCATCTGAGCGGCTTTTTCCTGCGCTTCGGGAGAATACAGCCCCATCGCCGCAACCGGGTTGCTGGGCGCGAAAGCGTATTCTTCCGCCTGACGGGCAGCGCAGTGCGCCGTCGCCATGGCGAACAAACAGCAGAGGAAAACAAAAATCCTTTTTAACATACTAGTATATAGACGCTTATATTATAGTTCAAAATAGGATTTTTTCAAGAGAATTTGCCGAATTTTTCGAAAATAATAGGCGCTTCCGGCAAGTTGGCTTCTGTAAGCTGGATTTTGGGGATAATTCAGATCCAACACGCGGCTCGTCTGAATTGTTCCGCCCCGGCGCCGTCTTTCAATACTTCCGTGTACGCAAATAGAGCAAACCGGCTACGCCCAGCCCAAACAACGCCCACGTTGTCGATTCCGGGACAGGAATCGGCTCCGGATCGCTGCGTCCAACGAGAAACAGCCCTTGATTGTTGCCAACAAACCGGAACAGGTCCCCGTCGTTATCGCTTAACAGGTCAGAACAGCCGTTGATGTTTGCAAAATTCAGGTCGAGAATCAGCTGATATTCCGCATCCGCTTTCGGCAAGGATTCCGCGTCGTTATCCAATAACGCAAGATGAACTATTGCATCAGAATTTTCGTTGCTTGCCCCTTCGCTGAAGGAATCGAATTCAAACTGAACCATGACCAGGCGTTCGATTGGAATTCCCGCTTTATAGTCTCCCACGTTATCGCCAGCAGAGAACGTCTCGCCGCATTCGACAACGACGTCGTCGGGAAACGCATCGAAGAAATATCCTTGACAATCCACGCGTCCGGAGGAAATCACCCAGCTTTCAGCACGAACCGCGTCTTGCGCTTCCGAATAGACTTTTAACGGTTCATCTTCGGATTTATCTACAGGATTTGTAACAGTTACAGGGTCGTTCAAACCGTATTCGCTCTTTGCCTGACAAACGATTGTTGTCGCAGCCAGACAGGCAAAAAAGACGAACGTTCGACAGACCTTTCCGCATGTTAAAACGCGGTAAAACAGATTGACAGCGCCAGAGAGAGTTTTCATGTTGTAATAGCTGGGGTTAAAATGGACGAGATTCTTCCGGCAAATCCGTGACACATTATGGATTTGCAGGCTTTATCTAATTATAGAAATTCAGTCAAACGAGCGGCTTTAAGATTAAAGCAAGAAAAGAAAAAGCCGAGAACCCGCGTTCTCGGCATGTTGATCGCTTGCGACAATTGCTAAGCGCTAATTGACAATTGCTAATTGTTTCTAGTCCAGAATACGCAGCTTGACCGGAGCGCCTTTGACGCATTTGAGGGCTTTGATTTGTTCAATCGCCTGTTTGACTGAACCTTCATTAGTCGAGTGCGTCATAATAATCATCGGAACGGTTCCGTTGGATTTGCCGTTGCCGTTTCCGTACTGAAGCAGCGAGGCGATGGAAATCGCCGACTTCGCCAAAATGTCGGCAATTTGCGCCATGACGCCAGTGGCGTCCGCAACGTCCATGCGGAGATAATAGCGCCCTTCGACGTCGTCCGGATTTCTCAGCGGGGCGGCGGGGCGTTCGTCTCCCCACAGGTTGAGCGTCTTGAACGTGATAGCCGTCCGACCGATGGCGGTATCGAGAATGTCAGCCACGACCGCGCTGGCGGTGGGGAGTTCTCCCGCGCCTTTTCCGTAGAAGAAGACGTTGCCGACCGCGTCGCCGACGACTCTGACAGCGTTGAACGCTCCGGAGACGTTGGACAGGTTGGTTCCCTGTTTGACCAGCGTCGGAGACACGCTCAATTCCAGCCCGGACTTGGTGTTGTTCGCGACGCCCAAAAGTCGAATTTTGTATCCAAGCTGTTTGGCGAAGTACATGTCAACGCTCTGAACGACGTCGATGCCAACGCGGGGGATGTCCTTCCAGTTGACAACCGCGCCGAACGACAGGTGCGCCAAAATCGCCAGCTTTTGCGCCGCGTCTGACCCGTTGACGTCCAAAGCGGGATTGGCTTCCGCATAGCCCAGACGCTGGGCTTCCTTGACGGTAGCGTCGTAGTCCGCGCCGGTTTCTTCCATGGTGGACAGAATGAAGTTGCTCGTCCCGTTGAGAATGGCTCGAATGGACTGAATGTTGTTCGCCTGCAGCGACTGTCCGATGCCGGCAATGATGGGAATGCCGCCGGCAACCGCCGCCTCAAACGCGATTGTACAGCCGTTGGCGCGCGCCAGGTCAAACAGTTCCTTGCCGTAAGTCGCCAAAAGAGCCTTGTTTGCCGTAACAACGTTTTTATGGGCGTTGAGAGCTTTTTCAACCAGAGTTTTAGCGTACGTCGTGCCGCCAACCAGTTCGACAACGATGGAGATTTCCGGATCGTTGATAATATCGTCAGCGGAATTGGTGAGGATTTTCATCGCCTTGGGAACGCCGCGGTCGCGCGTCGTGTCGAGGTCGGCGATGCGCGCCAAAACCAGGTCAACGCCGCTGCGCTGAGCCATGAGCTTTTTCTCGTTGAGCAGAAGTTTCGCAACTCCCGTCCCGATGGTTCCGAATCCAACCAATCCAACTTTAACGGTTTCTTTTTTAGTCGTCATTATTTTATGCGGTTTAAATTTACGAATAAACCTCTAATTATGAACCAATATTCACGTTAGAGATTCGAAAATCGATATAGCATTATACACTTTTTTTATTTTTTTCATAGAGGGATTAGTAAATTATTATCAAAACTTTTGACAAAAACAGGCGTCCTCATTCTCTAGTTGGGTGAAAGTTAGAAAGAGAACGCAGAGACCTTCCCAGGGGGGCGGGTATTACCCGCCAACAAACAACCTTAGATTACGCGGACAATGTCCGCTCCCCAGAGTCTGCGTATTCTGCGTTCAAAATAAAAATAACTATACCCACAAAACCCGATTGACAAAACCCGCGCGGTCGGTATACTAAAAAAGAGTTGTACGAACCACATCTGTGGGTTTCACCCACGGCTAGAAACTTTGAACCGCTACGCGGTTCTTAAGGAGTTGTTGTACGCTTCGTCCCGTGGGTTATAACCCACGGCTAGAAACATTGAACCGCTACGCGGTTCTAGCGGAAGCGCTTCGCGCTCCTACTGCCTATTGCCTACTGCCTATTGCCTCCCTATGTACCACCCCGTTTTACCGCCGAGAACTGACCCGAACGCTCCCGCTATGGCGGCGATTGCGTTTGGGGCGAATTTGGGAAATGCCCAACAGACGTATAAAGAATGCATCCGCCGGATCAACGCGCTGCCGGAGACGTCGGTTGTGAAATACTCGTCTTTGATACTGACGGATCCCGTTGGCGGTCCTGCTGGTCAGCCGAAATACCACAACGGGGCGATTCTCGTTCAAACCCGGTTGGAGCCGGAAGAGTTATTGAACCAAACGCAGAAAATCGAGCTTGACCTCGGGCGCGTTCGGACGATAAAAAACGGACCGCGCACCTGCGATCTCGACATTCTCCTGTACGACGACGTCGTTATGAACTCGCCCCGATTGATTATCCCGCACCCCCGCATGTACGAACGCGATTTCGTCCTCATTCCCTTGCGGGAGATATTGGAAGAGGGGAATTGAAAATTCTTTAAACATTTTGTAAACATGGCAAAATCCAATCATATTGATAAACTGAATAAAGAGCTGGCAATAGTTCTTTGCTTGTTTTTTATTGCCAGCCAAATTCTGTTATTTGCCAGTATGTATCAAGAGAAAGGCGAAAGGAGCGGTTTTTGCGCGATTTTGGAAGTCTTTCCGTTGAATCTTTTTTGGACGACCATTGGAAAAGGCGAAATTAAAAACGTATCTTTTACACAAGCTCGATTTGAGAATGAACTTGGGAAAAAAATTCGGGAAGAAGATAATCCGCTTTCGCCAGCCCATTACCGGTATACGTTAAAATGTAATTTTACGTGGAAGGACGACGCCAGCGATAATACACATAACGGGAAATGTTACAGCGTTTCTCAAAAAATGACAACCAATACCGAAGTTGTTGCCTGGAACGGCATTTATTCAACAGCCAAACTCAAAAGGTCGCTCTATTCTCCTGTACGTCCGTCTTTCCTGTGCGCGATGTTGATATTGCCAATTATTTTTCTTATAGGTCTGATTTACGTTTTAGTAACGATCCGTCGGCAACGGAAACAAAAAAGAGAAAGATAGAATAGGGAAATGAACAGCGTCCCGAAGGGACGCAACTCTTGTAACCGTGGGGCTTTAGCCCACGGAATACGGACAATGTAAGTCCCCGGTCGCTTTAACCGTTTTTCCTCCCGCGCCCCAAGGGGCGCTAGAGGAAAAACGTATTTTGCGAATATAGAGTATCGTCTTCTCCACCGGCGGTTAAAACCGCCGGTTACAAACGTTTCGTCCCTTCGGGACTTTAGCGGACTTTCGTCTATTTCGCTTATTTCGCTTATTTCGTGTTTTTCGTGTTTTTCGTGTTTAAAATCTCAATGAATTACAGCGCCGCTCATTCCTGATTCACGCTTTCGACAACAAACTCCTCCCCGTCGCGGACGAGGAAAATAACGTGGAGTCCGTTCTCTTTTGCCAGAGGTTTTCCCTTTTCTGCGCCCAGGGCAAGCAGAGCCGTCGCCCAGGCGTCGGCGGTCATGCAGGAATCGTCAATTACCGAGACGGACGCGGTTTTATGCGTAATCGGTCGCCCGGTCTGCGTGTCGATTATATGCGAGTACCGCACGCCGTCCAGCTCGTAGAAGTTCAGATAGTCGCCTGACGTGGCAATCGCCTTGTCGCTCAAAGAGACGGTTTTCGCCATAGAGTTGTCCGTCAAAATTGGGCTGCTGATTCCCACAGACCAGTCTTTGTCCGCAATGTTTTTCCCGCAGGAACGCAACTCTCCGCCGACGTCGACGAGGAAATTTTTGTACCCGCCTTGAATCAATAGCTCGGCGACGCAGTCCACGCCAAACCCTTTCGCGACGCTGGACAGGTCTATATAGACGTTGGGGTCAGACTTGACGACGGCGTACTGCGGCTGAGAATCGGCGCCGGGCTGTTCGATAATCTTGATTTTATCCCAGCCAACGCGCTGTCTGGCAGCGGCTATTTCTTCGTCAGACGGGACCTTTTCCGGACGGTCTTCCGGACCGAATCGCCATAAGTTGACCAGCGGTCCGACGGTCGGATCGTAAGCGCCGTTGGTCTTTTGCGCTATTTCCAGCGCCAGACGCAACACCTTCGCAGTATCGGCGGAAATCGGGAACGGCTCCTCGGACTGATGGCTGTTCAAACGCGACAGCTCGGACTCCGGGTCGTAGGTTGACATCAGCGAGTTGACCCGCTTCAGTTCCTCGTCAATCCTCTTTTTGAGTTCTTTCTCTCTGAAATCGCGAGTAAAAGCCTTGTATACAGGCACGACCATCGTTACATGATAGGACGTTCCCATCGTATCGCCGTGATAGTGAACCGTGTCGTTTTTCGTTACGCTAATTATCGCCAATCCAATAAAAATAGTCGTTAAAATGGATATGCAAAACAGACGGCTTTTCCTCCCCAGCATCGCCAGCAGGAAGAAACACATCAGCAAAAACACGACTAAAAGAAATGCAGTCATGAGAATAGTTAGGAGTTAGGAATGAGGAGTAAGGAGATGACGCATAGCAATCAACTATGCTTTATGAAACACGCTATATAACCAGCGGGTTTCGTTTCCAGGGGGACGGAATAAACTGATAAGGATCCTGGCTTTTCTTGAATTCTTCGATTTTTCGATTTCGCTCTTCAAGCGCTTTTTTAATAAACTCTTCTCTTTGCTGAAGGAAGTTGTCCTCTAACGGACCGACTTCCTCTTCAGAAGACTCGGCTTTACCAGCGACTTTTTTGGAACGAATTCTCTCCTTGGAATGCAGTCCAGGTTCCATAATATCAATATCCGAATAGGACGCAGACCCATCTTTAGCTGCGGATTCATCAGACGCCTGATCGTCTGACGAATCGAGCAAAATCGGCTCTAAAACTTCAGGGATTTTTACTGTCGGAAAATAGCTGACAGACTTCACCGGCTTTTCCGCCTTCTTTGACTTCTCCGATTTCTTCGGGGCAGAGGCGTGTTTCCCGTCTTTTTCCTTGGGATTT
>JAZRTH010000614.1:0-4623 GCA_045651945.1 Thermoguttaceae bacterium | reverse complement strand
AACCGGGCCGTCGTCTAAAACGTGCATGTGACCAATTTCGCCTGCGGCGTCGCACGCGCCGGGAAGAAGATGACCGTCGATAACGATTCCGCTGCCGATTCCCGTTCCGACACAGATGCTGATAATCGATTTGGAGCCGTGTCCGGAACCGACCCAGGATTCTCCCAGCGCGCCGAGGTTGCCGTCGTTGCCGATTGAGACGGGAACGCCGAGCTTCTTTTCCAGAATCGACTTGAGCTTGACGCCGCCCAGGTTCATGTTCGGCGTGCCGACGACGTTGCCCATCGGGTCGACTACGCCCGGCACGGCAATGCCGACCGCGGTAAGGTCTTTGAGGCTCTTGTCTTCTTCCGCCAACGCCTTGGAAACCGCCGAGACGATTGCTTTAATCGTGTCGTCCGGCGTTCCGTTCCGGGGAGTCGCCTCTCGAGCTGACGCGACGGCTACGCCGCATTCCTTGCACAGCGACGCCTGAATTTTGGTGCCGCCAACGTCTATGCCGATGTACCAGTTGTTTTTTTGTTTAGACATGTGAAGTTAAGTTGTAAGTGGTTAGTTAAATGGATTGAAAGGCGGTAACGAAACGACCAACGGGAGTGAAGTTACGCAGTTCGCCGAAGGCGAACCAAGGTAATTATTGTCACGACTTTTTGTTCGCCTGACGGCGAATGCGTAATTCCGTTCGCCGTTGTCTCCGTGGGTTAAAACCCACGGCTATTGATATTGAACCGCTATGCGGTTCTAGCGGAAAGCTATTTTCTTGTTTCCATTACCGCCTTCCATTATCAATCTCTTTTCCCTGCGTTTGCCGCAGCGCGCTTTTGAACGGCTTTGACTCTTTCTGAAACCTCTTTCCAGCCTCGAACGTTGTTTTTCTTCGCCCAGCTGGAATAGCTGCGGAAAAGTTCCTGAGCAACCGAGCTGTAATCGCCAATGAGGTTGTTCGATTCCGCCCGATCCGTTTCCAGGTCGTACAGTTCCCATACGCGCTGATCTTCCCCAGCAGGATTGTATTGAGCAACCAGCTTCCATTTTCCGGATCTAATGGCAATGTTGCCCTTGTATTCCCAAAACAGCGCATCGTGTGGTTTGGTTTTCATTTGGAAGACGCCTTTCATACTCGTACCGGGCAGGGGAGGGGTTTTATATCCTTTAACTTGTTGTGGATATGAGATTTCAATTATATCCAAAATTGTAGGAATGATATCAATGACGTGAGCAACCTGATGGGTAACGCGGCCGGGCGTAACCATTTTTGAATAGGCAATAATGCACGGCGACGCCAGGCTGCCTTCGTACATGTCTTCGGCGTAACCGCGATAGGGCGTGTTGCTGACGTTTGCCCAGGGAACGCCGTAAGACTGATACGTTCTTTCCGATCCAGGTGGAATGCGCGGGTTGTTGCCAGACAAAACCGGCTGACCGGATCTCGTTGTTGGCGACATGTACTGAGAACCTTTGAAACCTTCCGGCAGTTCCGTCGCGTTTGCTCCGGACGAGGAAAGGAAAATAATCAGCGTGTCAGAACCTCTGCTTGCCATCTGAACGGATTTGAGAATCTCGCCAACGGCCCTGTCCATGGCTTCAATCTGAGCTGCGTAGACGTCCATGCGGAGCGACTGCCAGCGAGCGTACGGCCCCATCTTTCCCCAGTCCGGGACGTCTTTATCTCGAGGGGACAATTTAGTCGCCGGATTAATGGTGTGCATGGCAAGCATGCGTTGATAGCGGCTTTGGCGAACCTGATCCCAGCCGATACTGTAGCTCCCGTTAAGGCTTTGCAGTTCTGAAGTTGGAATCTGAAGCGGCATGAACGGTCCCGGCAAACTGACGTACAGGAAAAACGGTTTTCCCGATTTTGACGCCTCGTTGAGAAAATCTCCCGCATAGCGGGCAACGGCGTCCATATAATAATATTCCCGCCCCTGAGCGGGGAAGGGTTTGTCTCCCATTTTGAGCGTTGCGGGATTAAATTGATTATCTGAAAGAGAAGTGGTGCCGTAGAAGAAATCAAAACCGCGATTGATGGGCCAGTTAAAAGCTTGACCGCCTTTGCTGTCGTGGTCAATGCAAAGTCCCCATCGTCCAACCATCATGGTTTGATAACCCGCTTGGGTTTTAAGGATTTCAGCCAGCGTTGGCGTGTCAATATTAAGCGTTCCGCGATAGCCGGGGATACCCAAATTGACAAGTTTGTAACCCAGCCCGGCGTTGTGAGGATATTGCCCTGTCATCAGCGACGCGCGCGTTGACGTAGCGGACCCGCAATTATAAAACTGTGTAAAACGAACGCCTTGAGAGGCAATTTTATCGATGGCTGGCGTTTTGATTTCAGAACCGTAACAGCCCAGGTCGGAAATGCCTAATGCGTCAGCGCAGAATATTACAATGTTGGGACGCCCTTTTGTTCCGCTCTGATAAGTCAAAGGGCGGTTGACGCTTTGTCCATAGGAAACGTGCGTTCCCAGGGCAATAACGATTGCTAACAGGAACAATAAGGCAAGTCGTTTTTTCATGGCTTAAACTCCGTGAGACACAAAACATCGTTTTTCTATTGTTTTCTTTATTATAATCCAAAAAGAATTTTATTTCCAGAGGGGGGGAGGGAGAATTAGTAATTATTTAATTAGTAATTAGTAATTAGCGCAAAGCGATCATCACTATTGCCTACTGCCCCGTGGGTTAAAACCCACGGCTACTAATATTGAACCGCTACGCGGTTCTAGCGGAAGCGCTTCGCGCCTACTGCCTACTACCTATTGCCTACTGCCTCGCTATAATTCACAGTTTACCCTCTTTTCTTAAATTTTATTTGACATTTTTTCTGACGCATATTGATTTTTTCTTTAATTTGTGCATAATAGATACTGGAGCGACAGAAACAAACCGGTCAAGGTCGCCTTTGGACGCTCAATTATTAATCGATAAAAAGACTTTTACACGTTAAACAACTATGGGAATTCGTTTTTATTGTCCAAACGGACATAAACTGCACGTTAAAGAGTTTCAGGCGGGACGTCGAGGCGTTTGCCCGTACTGCGGCGTAGACGTCGACATTCCTCTGACCAGCACGCGCGAGTCGAGCAAGGGAAAAGAGTCAAGCAAGGGGAAAACTACGCCTAAACATGAGGACGCAGACGGCGTCAATCTCAATGCGATTGCTCCGGACGCCGCTCCGGACGCGGTTGCGGGAGCCAGTTTTACTTCTGCCAGACAAGACCGGGAAATTGAGCTTTCCGCTCCGCGCGAACAGCCGGTCGTTGCGCCGGAGCCAACGTACCAGACTCAACCCAAGACGGATCCGTTTGCCGAAGCGCCCAACGCTCTGTGGTACGTTCGACCGTCAACCGGCGGTCAGTACGGTCCCGCCACGGCAGAGATTATGAAATCCTGGCTGGACGAGGGACGCATTAACGAAAGTTCGTACGTCTGGCGAGAAGGCTGGGATGACTGGAAAAACGCTGCGGACGTCTTTGAACAGATCACGCCCAATAAAATTGATCTGCATTTGTCTGGCGTTATCAATAAACAAAAGCTCAAAACGGAATCCTCTGCCAAAACGTACAACGCTGCGGAGCAGACAACCTCAGCGTCTGTAATAAACGATTTGCGGGAGCAAAGAGCTTCCGTTTCCTCAAGCGGAGCTTCATCGTCCAAGTCGTTTTGGAAAGACTATAAGCTTCTGGCCGCTATCGTCGAAGGAATTGTTATTATTGGTTTGATTATCGCGTTAATTTTGAAGTAACCCTTACCCTCCTGCCCCCGTTGTCCTGCCATGAAACTGTCAATTGTCATTCCCGTTTTGAACGAAGAGGAAAGCCTCGAAAAGCTGTTACAGGAAATTTCCGAAGTCGCCCAGGCGAACGAATACAACGATTTGGAAATCATTTTTGTCGACGACGGCTCGACCGATGCGTCGTGGTCTGTTATCGAGAAAATGGCGAAGGAAGACAGCCGCGTTCGCGGGATTCGGTTCCGGCGCAATTTCGGGAAAGCGGCGGCTCTTCAGGCGGGGTTCTGCGAAGTTACTGGCGACATCGTCATTACCATGGACGCCGACCTTCAGGACGACCCGCACGAAATCCCCAACTTCCTGGCAAAAATGGACGAGGGGTTCGACTGCGTCAGCGGCTGGAAAAAGGTTCGGCACGATCCGTGGCACAAGGTTTACCCGTCTCGCGTGTTTAACGCCATGGTCAGCAGCCTGACAGGCGTCGTTCTTCACGACCACAACTGCGGCATGAAATCCTATCGCCGCAGCATCTTTGACGAGGTTACCCTCTATGGAGAAATGCACCGATTCGTGCCGGTTCTGGCGGGTTCTCGCGGATACAAAGTCAGCGAGATTGTCATTAACCATCGCGCCCGGGAGTTCGGGAAATCGAAGTACGGATTCACCCGCATTTTCAAGGGTTTTATGGACTTGCTGACGGTTAAATTTGTAACGTCTTACGGTCAGCGGCCTCTGCACGTACTGGGCAACATCGGCATGGGATCATTCTGTCTGGGCGGATTGGGCGTTTTTGTTACGGCTCTGCTATGGATTCTAACCCGCTGCAGCGAACACATTGCCCTCTATTGCGGCGGCGTATTCCACGTTTCAGATCACTCTGCGTTTGTCCT
>JAZRTH010000613.1:0-5148 GCA_045651945.1 Thermoguttaceae bacterium | reverse complement strand
GCTTTGTCACAGATGTTAAGCAGGTCTTTGGGCAAGGCGGCGCCTATGGGCGCCGCACTCCCCGACCTTCGGCTTTGTCACAGATGTTAAGCAGGTCTTTGGACAAGGCGGCGCCTATAGGCGCCGCACTCCCCGATCTTTGGTTGCGTCACAGATATTGAACAGTCCCCGTTTTTTATCTTACGTTCGTTCTAAGCGCTTCTGCCTTTTGAATGTACTGAGACGATTCCTGTTTCTTGCCCATGTAGTTGAGCATCATGGACAGGTTTCGATACGGGATTTCGAGGGATTTCGCGCTGGCGAGTTCTTCTTCCGCCGCCTGTTCCAGACAGTAAATTCCGTTTTCCGTCAGGTTGACAGCTTGAGTCTGCTTTCCGGTTTCCCAGTAGGAAACGCCCATGCTGACGAGGGTTTCGCCCAGACGTCCCAGTTCGACGCGGGGAATGGCGTCAGCGACCGTCTCGAAAATCGGCAGGGATTTCGAGTACCATTTAATCGCTTGCTGATGGTCTTTTTGGGAAATGGCGTAAATCGCTCCAATGCGGAAGTAGAGACGCCCTTGAATGTACAGGTCGCTGGCGGAAACTTTTCCTGCGGTCTTGTTGGCGTAGGCGGCAGCCCCTTCCAGACATTCGACGGCTTTCTGACCGTATTTGAGAGTCATTTCGTTGTCTTTTCTTGCCTGGAACACCTGAACGGCGTCGTACAGGGACATGCCGATATTCCACATCAGACGCTCTTTTTCATTGGGCGATTCCATAATCGCTAAAAGCTTTTCGCCGTTTTCGGTTAGCATTTCCGCCCAAGGGGCAGGATTGATTTCTTTTCCGATGCCAGCAATCGCGGCAAGGGCTTTTGAAGCAACGCGAACTCTGGACTGGTAAATCTGACGTTCGGAATAATTCGCCTTTTGGATGAGCTGTTCGTTGTACTTGTTCGCTTGATTTAGCCATCTCATAACGGAAGACGCCTTTTGATTCCAGTTTCCCCACGCGATGTCGCGAGCGGCTCCGAGGTGGGCGTCAACGAGGGTTTCCAGAGCGGCTTGAGCTATTTCCAAATCTGGATTGCCAAGCTGCTGCTGAGCCATGACAATGGCTTTGGAATGGAGGTCAATAGCGGCTTTGAAATTGGGATTCTGCTTGTTTGCTTCCAGATCGCCTTTGATTCTCCACGCTTCTGCCGCCAGGTGCGGGCTTGGATTGTCTTTTCGGTCTGCCAGTTCAATAACCTTGTCCGCCGCTTTGTCCGCCAGGTCTCCCAACCCCGCTTCGTAGCGAGCTAAAGAAAGGCTGAGATAATAATTCACCTGGTTATTGTCCAAAAAGACCGCCTTTTCCAAGTGTTCAATAGCGTTGTTCAGATCTCCCGTAGAAGTCAGAAGTCGACCATAGAGCCATTGCGCATCGGCGTTCCGCGGTTCTTTGTTCAAAACGAATTCCAAATCGGCTTTTGACGCAGTAGGATTGTCTTTGAGCGTCGATTTAGCGCGCAGTACGAACGGCTTTGTGTTAATCGGTTCGAGAATGAGCCGGGAAATCAACTTTTGATTAACGGATTTTTGGTCGTAAACCAAAGACGCTCCGCGTTCCGGGTACGCCTGACCAACAGGCGTTCCGTCTTTCTGGCGAACTACAATCGGCTTGATTCCGGCAAGGTTGTATTGGGCTTCCAGATTCTCGATTGTTTCGGGTTGTTCAAACTGAATGAGAATAGTCGTCAGTTTGCCGTCTTCGAATATGACCTGAACTTCCGAGGCAACGTTTTTGATTGGACGGAAATACTGGTAAACAGACGTGACTTTATTTTCCATCTTGTTGTTTGGCTCTCCCCATCGGGAAAGAGCGCTTTTAACAGTGGTAACGCCCGGAACCAGCGATTCGAATTCCAAAACGTGAACTTCTATGTTGTTGACAGTTTCAATTTTCGCCTTTGCAGCAGCGGCAAAGGGATTAAAGTTGAACTTATCCGCGCCGTCAGGCAAATACAGAAGTTCTTCGTTGTTGTCGTCCGCGTTTGCAATCGAACTGTCTGCATTGTCAGCCGGTTTTTCCTGGTCGTTAATGTCCAAACCGTCATTGACAATTTCCAACATTCGCGTGTCGGCTTTAGGAGACTGCGCCAGTTGTTCGATTTCAGGATCTTCCAAAATGGGCGATACGGACGAGTCCGGCACGGGAATAGACTCCAGATCTCCTAATTGCGAATCTGAAGGGTTGTCTTGAACGGCAACGGATTCTTCTTTGGGAATGTCCTCAAAAGTTTCCTGCGGTTCCGGCAGCGTGGAATCCGATAGCGCCAATTCATGCGGTTTAGTCGGCTGAGGCGTTGACGCTTCAATCGGCTCCGGCTGCGTTTCCAGAATCGAAACCGTTTTACGAGATACGGAGTTCCAGCCATCGGAAGCAGTCGTTTCTTTTTTGGAAACGGCAGCTTTGGACCTGGAGGAATTCTCTGCGACAGATTCCTTTACAGGAGGTTTCTCTTTTACGATTGTTTCCGATATCACGACCTCTGGAACGTCTTCGATCTTCGGTTCGACTTTTGTTTTCTCATCAGACTTGGGCTTCGAAACGAGCTTTTTAGCAGACGGTTCGCTTTGAGGCCTGGATTCCGTTTGAGGTTTAGTTTCTGCCTGAGGCTCTTCGTCCTTTTGACCGCTAAGCGTCGAAACAGACTCCTCTTTTACCGGTGCGACGTCTTTGGGCGATTCCGCCGGCGCTGCCTCGTTATATGTCGGGATTCCCAGCTGAATGGGCGTGTCTGTATTGAGAATTGAATAGGTAGCAAGCTGGAGCTTGTAGTCCTGTATGACTCTCTCAAAGTTGGAATCATCCGCTCGCGTTGCGCTGACGGCTGCAATTGCGATAATCAACAGTGCGCAAAAAACGTTTAAGTAAATACGTCGCATGGAATTATCTTCCTTGAAATGAATATAGAATAAAATATTTGTTAAAATAACTATCAGGATTGATACAATCGGTACAATCCGTCTGTTTGATAAAATCGACCGTTGAACTAAAAAAATATAACGATTTTTTTGAATATAGGAGTATTTTCAGAAAAATTGAAAGAAAAATACCGGGATTCCCCCGGCTGGAAAGAATTCTATAAAGGAGTATAATAATAGAGTTAGGAGTGAGAAGTGAGGAGTTTCGCATGCGTTCGTCTAACTTACCACTTACCACTTACTACTCCCTATTCCCTACTCCCTTCCATGTACGATTCCCTATTACTATTGACTTACGGCGGACCGGAAACGGCCGAGCAGATTCGCCCCTTTATTGAAAAGGTTTTGGGAGAACATGCAACGCCGTCGAGAATTGAGGCGTCTGTTGCTCGATACGAACAGCTCGGCGGGGTTAGCCCGATTAACGAGCAGAGCAGGGCGCTGCTGGTTCGGCTTGTTAATAGAATGATGTCAGCGGAAAACCCGGTTCCAGTATACTGGGCGACGCTGTACTCCAACCCGTCGGTTGAGGAAATTGTCGCTCAGATGGCATTTGACGACCGGAAGAACGCAGCGGTCTTTATTCCAACGCCGCTGGAATCGGAGTACATGAACGGCAAGTTCCAAAAGACGATTGACGCCGCCTGCGCCGCCGTTGGGACTGATCGCAAACCCGCTTTTACGTTTTTGCCGTCGTACGCCATGCGAGAGGAATTCATTCAAGCGGCTGCGGCAACGGTTCTCAAGGGTTTAAAGTTTTTAGAGAATCAGGGCGAAAAAAATATCAAGGTTATGTTCAGCGCTCATTCATTGCCCGTAACATGGTCTGAGACTTCAAGTTATGACGCAAGGTTTGGAGAATTGATTGAACGAATTGCCAAACAAATCGGGTTGACGGACGTAATTAAGGTATGGCAAAGCAAGCCGACCGGCGCGCCGGGAGACTGGCTTGGTCCAGACCCGGTCGAGGCGATAGAGAACATCGCAAAGGAAAGCCCGGACTGCTCAATTTTACTCGTCCCGCTGGGGTTTTCGCTCGATAATATGGAAATCGCCTACGATTTGGACTATCTGGCGGCTCAGACGTGCGAAAAGCTGGGGGTGAACTATTTCCGCGCTTCGACAGCGTCTGCCGAGCCGGAATTTGTAGAAATGATAATTAATTCACTTAACGAATAACCATATTAAATCCAATGAAAACAATTGCAATCGGATCGGGAAAAGGCGGAGTCGGAAAAAGCTCAGTTTCAGCGTTAATTGCGCTGGCGTTAAAACGGCAGGGATTGTCCGTCGGGCTTCTGGACGCGGATATTTTCGGTCCGTCGATTCCTCATATTTTAGGCGTCGTTGACGGCGCAGTAAGCGAGAACGACCTCATTCAGCCGATTTATGTCAACGGGATTGCAACGCTTTCCGTGGGGAACATGTGCCCATCAGACGCGGCAATTATCTGGCGAGGTCCGCTCGTTCACAGCGTTCTGGATCAGATGATTAACCATACCAACTGGGTTGACCAGTCAGGGAAAAAATTGGACTACCTTATAATCGACCTCCCCCCCGGAACAGGCGACGTCCCGATTTCCCTCAATCAGCTCACCACGCTCAACGGACAGGTTATTGTCTGCACGCCGCAAAAGACCGCATTGATTGACGCCGTTCGCGCTGTCGACATGGTTAAAAAGATTGAAAAGCCGATGCTGGGTCTTATTGAGAACATGAGCTATTTCCTCTGTGACGGCTGCGGCAAAAAACATGACATATTCGGGTCTGGCGGCGTCAAACAGTACGCTCAGGCGAACAACCTCCCGTTTTTGGGCGAAGTCCCGTTCTCGCCCGAGATTCGGAAATATGAGGATTCCGGCTCCCTGTTTGATCTGGAAAGCAATTCCGATATTATGGGTATTTTTGATCAGATTGCCGTCAAACTTATTCAACAGGTCAAAGCGAACCCCGTCATGCCGAAGTTGAACATGATGTAATCAGGGAATAGGGAACAGTTTGCAAGCTGCTAGCTATTAGCCGCTAGCTATTAGCTTGTGCATTTGTAGTTCATAGCGTTATTATTTAAAGCCTGAAACTAAAATAACCAAGCTAATGGCTAGCAGCTAGAAGCTAAAAGCTTAATCTCCCCACTCCCCACTCCCTATTCCCTACTCCCTACGCCCTATCCCCCACCCTTCCCTACCTACCTACCTACA
>JAZRTH010000612.1:0-4504 GCA_045651945.1 Thermoguttaceae bacterium | reverse complement strand
GACCCAGGGGCGTCCGACATCGTCAAGCGCCGTCTGGAATCGGCAGGCGTAACAATCAACTGCGACGCGTCCGTCTCGGAAGTTCTTACTGGAGCCGACGGCAACGTCAGTTCCGTAAGACTTTCGGACGGGCGAACTATCCCCTGCGACGTTTTGGTCATTTCCATCGGCGTGCGACCCAACGTCGAACTGACCAAGGGAACCGACGTCGCCGTCGAACGGGGGATTCTCATTGACGAAACGTGCCAGACGAGCGTTCCCGACGTCTTTGCCGCCGGCGACTGCGTCGTGTCACACGATTTGACGGACGATTCCAAACGAATCCTGGCGATTCTGCCCAACGCGTATCAGCAGGGCAAAACAGCCGGCGCCGTGATGGCGGGTCAGGACAGAACCGACAAAGGCGCGCGCCCGATTAACGCGACCAGCTTTATCGGCTTGCCGTTGATCACTGCTGGGAAAACCAGTCTGACGGCGGAACAGGCGGCGGAACAGGGAATTACAATCGTCATTGATTCCGAAGGCGAGAATTATCGAAAGCTGGTTATTCAAAACGATCGAATTATCGGATTTATCCTCCTGGGCGCGGCGTATACAAAGCGGGCGGGAATTCTGACAGACCTGTTAAACCGTCAGGTTCCGCTGTCGTCAGTCGGCGCTGGCGTGTTGCAAACGCCGGAGCTGCTGCTTTTCGACAAGGCTGAAAGACTGCAAAGAATGGAAGGAGTGCGGAGCTTATAACATCATGATCATGGTTAATCATATAGACGCAAACGATATGCAGTATACGGAACTCAACCGGATTATTCGTCAGAAGCCGGGAGAGTACACGCTCAGCAACGTCAACGGGCAGCGTTACATCGGCTGCGGGCTGGGTTCCGAATTTAAAATCAACATTCACGGCACGCCCGGCAACGACCTGGGCGCATTCATGGACGGCGCGTCGGTGAACGTCTTCGGCAACTGCCAGGACGCGACCGGGAACTCGATGAATCAGGGAAGAATCATCGTTCACGGCTCCGCTTCCGACACTGCCGGATACGCTATGCGAAACGGCGAGATTTTCATTCAGGGCAACGCCGGATACCGCGTCGCCATTCACCTCAAACAATACGGCGCCGACGTCCCAAAAGTAGTAGTCGGCGGGAAAACCGGCTCCTTTTTGGGCGAATACATGGCGGGCGGAATCGTCCTGATTTTAGGGCTGGGCTTGAGTCCTGACGAAGACATTACCGGCGCTCATTGCGCGACGGGAATGCACGGCGGCGTCATCTATTTGGCGCGGGACATTCCCGATTACAAAGTCGCCTTTGCGATGAACAAAACCCCGATCGACGCCGAGGACGAAAAAGCCATTCGTCCGTTGATTGAACAGTACTGTCAGCATTTTGGAGAGCTTCCCCATTCGCTGCCGTTAGACAAATTTGTCAAGATCCGTCCACAGACTTCCAGACCGTATGGAAAAATGTATGTTGGAAACTGAGCTGCTAGCCTCTAACTACTAGCTTTTAGCTATTAGCTTAATAAACCAGATTCTTGCTTTGTCGCAAGAATCAAGAACAATCAAGCTAGCGGCTAATAGCTAGAAGCTAGAAGCTTACCCCCTTTCCCCTTTACCCTTTTTATTACTACTATCATGACCTACAAACCCTTATTTTCGTTGCGCGATTCCGAACAGGCAATCAAGCAGGTTAAAGATTGTTTTGAACAGCTGCTCTCCAGTCAGTTGGGACTGCAGCGCGTTACTGCTCCGTTTTTCGTTCGAAGCGGCACGGGACTTAACGACGATTTGAACGGCGTCGAAATGCCTGTCGCTTTTAATGTCAAGGGCGCGCATCAGACGGTTGAAGTCGTCCAGTCGCTGGCGAAATGGAAACGTTACGCGCTCAAACGTTACGGATTCAAACCCGGCGAAGGTCTGTACACCGACATGAACGCCATTCGTCCCGACGAAGATTTGGATAATATCCATTCGTTCTACGTTGACCAGTGGGACTGGTGCAAGATCATCCTTCCGGAAGAACGCAACGTCGAAACCCTTAAAGCGACCGTCGAGAAGATTTACGCCTGCATCGTCGCATGCGAAAAGGCAATCAGCGCCAAGTTCCCAGTTGTTACGCCGCTTCTGCCGGAAAAGATTACGTTTGTTACAACCAAAGAGATGTACGAACAGTATCCGACCCTGACGCCCAAACAGCGCGAGACGGAATACTGCAAGAAATACGGGGCGATCTTCGTCATTGGCATCGGAGGCGCGCTGCCGGACGGCTCGATTCACGACGGCCGCGCTCCGGACTACGACGACTGGACGACCCCTCGTCCCGACGGCGGATTCGGACTCAACGGCGACATCGTCGTCTGGAACCCGATTCTGGAATCCGCCTACGAATTGTCCTCGATGGGCATTCGCGTTGACGCCGAAACCCTGCTGCGTCAGCTGGAAATCCGCGGGTGCATGGAACGCGCTCAGTTCCCGTTCCACAAAGCCCTATTGGCTGGCGAACTCCCGCAGACCCTCGGCGGCGGCATCGGTCAGTCCCGTTTGTGCATGTACATGCTCCGAACAGCCCACATCGGCGAAGTCCAAGCCGCCATCTGGCCGGACGAAATGATCGCCGAATACGCTGAAAAGGGCGTTACGCTGCTGTAATTGTAGTTGCGAGTAGCGAGTTGCGAGTTGCGAGAATAACAAGTTCTCGGAATTCGCAACTAAGAGCGGGGTTACGCATTCAAGACAGTTTGTTCGCCTTACGGCGAATGCGTAATTCCGCTCCCGCTGGTCGCTCCATTACCGCCTTTCAATCAACCTACCTCCCTACCTATCATGTTCCATTTCCCCTGCCAGCACAAACGCTGGATTGTATTTTTTGCTCTGATAATTGGATTGAGCATTCTGGGATTGTTCGTCCCGGAATCGGCAGAGCAGTTTGAAGAAACGCCGGATATTCTGGCGAAGCTCAACAAGGCGGATATCGCCTGGATGATAACGGCGTCTGGACTTGTCATGCTCATGACGCCAGGTCTGTCGTTTTTCTACGGCGGCATGGTTCGCCCGAAAAACGTCATTTCGACAATGTTACAAAGCGTCGTTTGCATTGGACTTATCAGCGTCCTGTGGGTTGTCATTGCGTTCAGCCTCGCGTTTGGATCAGACTTTCACGGCATCATCGGCGACCCGCGAACGTTTTTCATGTTTAAGGACGTTGGAATCAGCCCTGACGGAATCCGTGGGTTGTCGCTGACGATTCCTCTGGTTCTTTACGCTCTGTTCCAGATGAAATTCGCGATTATCACGCCCGCGCTGATTACCGGGTCGTTTGCAGAACGCGTTCATTTTTCAGGATTCCTCGTGTTCGTGTCGCTGTTTACGATTTTCGTCTACGCGCCGCTGGCGCACTGGACGTGGCATCCCGACGGCATCCTGGCAACGATGGGCGTTAAAGACTTCGCCGGCGGAATCGTCGTTCATGCGTCGTCGGGCGTTGCCGCGTTAGCCGGGGCGATTTACCTCGGAAAGCGCGTCGAGCCGGGCGAACATCATCCCGCCAACATCCCGATGGTTTTGATGGGCGCGTGCCTGCTGTGGTTCGGCTGGTTCGGATTCAACGGCGGCTCGTTCCTCGTTGCAGACGCCAACGCTGCCAAGGCGTTTTTGAACACGAACACCGCGTCCGCGTCCGCCATGCTGACCTGGTTCCTCTACGACGCCTTGCTGGGACGAAAGCCCTCAGCCATGGGCGCGGCTGTCGGCTGCGTTGCGGGCTTGGTTGGAATCACGCCCTGCGCCGGTTGGGTTACCGTCGGCGAGAGCTTGTTTATCGGGACGATTACCGCTCTGGTTTGTAACACCGCGGTTCATCTTCGCAACAAGACGGGCGTTGACGACGCTCTGGACGTCTTCTCCACTCACGGCGTCGGCGGCATTTTAGGCACGATTCTTACCGGCGTTTTCGTCGACGGCGCGCTGGACGGCAACTGGAAAATCTTCTGGATGCACGTACTGGGCGTTGCGATGGTTGTCGGGTATACGTTTATCGTGTCGTACATCCTGTACTGGGTTACAGACAAGATGGTCAATATGCGAGTCAACGTCAAGCACGAACAGCTCGGTCTGGACAGAAGCCAGCACGGAGAAAGCTACGGCATTCTGTACGAAGACGAAGAACACGAGATTCGTGAAGTCGCCATGGGCAACCAGGCGCACGCAAAGTAGTCCGGACGGCGAGGCGCCGCATTTATATTTAGCCGCAAAGAACGCAAAGTACGCAAAGAATGGAAGGCGGTAACGGAGAGAGCGGAGCGAACGAAGTTACGCTTAGGCGAGCCTCGGGTGTAAACCCGTGGGTGTGAGCGAAGCGAACGTTGCATCCCAAAACGACGAAGCCGAAAACCTTCCCCGGATGGCGCCCGTCTCATAGGTATCAACTTAAGGAAAAAGCGTGTTAAAATAATTCGGTTGTATTGATTAGAAAAGATTTTATTCTGTCTATTTTACTTTTAGATT
>JAZRTH010000611.1:0-2131 GCA_045651945.1 Thermoguttaceae bacterium | reverse complement strand
ATTGGAGATAGAGAACACCGTAGATTGCAGACCTGCCGGTAAACCGATCCGCAAACTCCCCATGGGCATCGTTACTGGCATGAACCTTCACGAAGGGCTGGGATTTACCAACCCGCGCGTCTTCCTGCCGGGCATTCTTCTGGTCGACGGCCCCGCCTATCAAAAAGACGCCACTGGAAAAGACAACTCTGTTGAAAGATTCTGCCAGTCGTTCCAGAGAAGCGAGCCGATCAACCAGTATCCGCTTATTGTCGTGGTTGACAAAGGCTCGTCAGTCGGCGCGAACATGAGGAACTTCCTTTGGGCGACGTTTACCAAAACCGACCCCGCCAACGACGTCTATGGAATCGAGTCGTTTATCAACGGGAAACGTTGGGGCTGCAACGGGTCGCTGGTTATCGACGCGCGAAACAAACCCAATTACGCCGAACCGTTGGTAGAATCGCCCGAAGTCGTCAAAGCAGTCGAAGCCCTTGCCGTTAAAGGCGGACCGCTGTACGGGATTATTTAGGCAAGAGGCAGTAGGCATTAGGCAGTGGTAAGTAGTTAGTGGTAAGTGGTACGTTAGATGAGCGCTTGCGTACTAACCACTTACCACTAACAACTAATTACTAATTCTATACAATTCCCGCTGGTCTTGACGTAATTTAATTCTTTAATATAATAACTGTAGTTTTACGGCGCAGCGCGCCGTTTAATTACTAATTACTCATTACTAATTACTAATTAACACCACCATGGCATACGAAGTAACATTGATTCGCGGGGACGGAACCGGTCCGGAACTGGCGGAAGCGGCTCGACGCTGCGTTGACGCAACAGGCGTTAAAATTAATTGGGACGTTCAGGAAGCTGGCATCGACATTATGGAAAAGTGCGGCACGCCGTTGCCGGAGTCCGTTATGGAATCCGTCAAGCGGACGAAATGCGCTCTCAAAGCCCCCATTACGACGCCTGTCGGAACAGGGTTTCGGTCGATTAACGTCCATCTGCGTCAGGCGCTTGGGCTGTACTGCTGTCTGCGTCCGTGCAAGTATTATCCCGGCGTGAGAAGCTATTTCTCGTCCATCCCGGTTGACCTGGTTATCGTTCGCGAAAATACCGAAGACCTCTACGCCGGCGTCGAGTTCGAACAGGGAACTGAGGCGTGCGAGAAGGTTTTCGACTTCGTCAACCAAATGTCTCCCAACCGTCCGATTCGTTCCGGCCGCGAGGAAACCGGCATTTCCATCAAGCCGATTTCCATCTCCGGAACAGAGCGGATTATCAAATACGCGTTCGACTACGCCGTTTCGCATAACCGTAAAAAGGTAACGGCGGTTCACAAGGCGAACATTATGAAGTTCAGCGATGGTCTGTGGCTGGCGACGTGCCGAAAGGTTGCGGAACGCTATCCGCAAATCGAGTTTGAAGACCGCATTGTCGACAACATGTGCATGCAGCTGGTTCAGAAGCCGGAACTGTACGACGTCGTCTGTCTGCCTAACCTTTACGGCGACATTTTATCCGACCTCGCTGCCGGTCTGGTTGGAGGATTGGGCGTTGCGCCCGGCGCGAACATCGGCGACGATGGCGCGGTCTTCGAGGCGACTCACGGATCCGCTCCCAAGTACAAGGGACAAAACAAAGTCAACCCGACTGCTTTGATTCTCTCTGGAATGCTCATGCTGCGCTATCTGGGAGAAAACGCCGCCGCCGACAAGCTCGAAAACGCCGTCGCTCAGGTTATTGCCGAAGGCAAAAACGTTACCGTAATCTTGGGTTTCAATAAAAAGGAAGAAGTATTTTACGAACAAGAATTTGCAAATCTTGGTGCAACGGTTAAGGTAACGACTGCCGACGGAAGCCACGGCATAAAAGGTTTCGTTACCGACGCTATCGAAGGCGTAACTTACGACCATCACTTTACTTGTGGGCCAGAGCCTATGCTTAAAGCCGTTTATAACAAAACGGTGGGTAGTGGCTCGTATTCTTTTGAAGAGCGTATGGGTTGTGGTTTTGGTGCGTGCGTTGGTTGTACTTGTGAAACAAAATACGGCAAAAAACGCATCTGTAAAGACGGTCCCGTACTTTGCAAGGAGGAAATAATATGGTAAACCTTAAAGTAAATTTATGTGGATGGGAACTCGAT
>JAZRTH010000610.1:0-2306 GCA_045651945.1 Thermoguttaceae bacterium | reverse complement strand
TTTCCCGCTGCGAACGGGAAACGGTAAATTGGTCTTTAATACGGGTGTGGACATGAGAGGGCAATGGGTAATGGGGAAAAATAAGTGGGTGTGAGTTAGGAGTGAGGAGGGAGGAGTGAGGAGTTGAAATTTTTGAGCAGCGCTTGCGTTAACTCCTCACTCCTAATTCCTACCTCCTAACTGCGAAGCTTATATCCTTTTTCTTTCAGGAACGCTTTGAGTTCCGGGATTTTAATCATCTGGAAATGGAACACGCTTGCCGCCAGGAGGATGGTGGCTCCCGCTTCGACGGCGTCGGCGAAATGCTGCATGTTACCCGCTCCGCCGGAGGCGACGATTTGAGCGCTGCACGCCTTCGCCATGGCTCGAATTACCGGCAGGTCGTATCCAGTGCGCGCGCCGTCGCCGGACTTGCTGGTCGGGAGAATGACGTTGACGCCGAACCCGTCGAGCTTTTTGGCGAATTCTACAGCGTCCGCGCCGGTGGCTGTGCGTCCGCCGTCAATATAGACTTCATATCCGGACGGGAGTTCCGCGTTGACGTCTACGTCGATGGCGGCTGTAACGGCGTCGACCCCGAATTCTTTAATCAGTTCCGGAATCAGATCGGGCTTTCGGAACGCGGCAGAAGAAATCGAAACGCGATTCGCTCCGGCGTTGAGAACGGCGGCGGCTGTTTTGACGTCGCCAATTCCGCCGCCGACGGTAAACGGAACCGTCGTTGCCGCAGCAACCTTTTTAACAACGTCCAGCATGGTAGAGCGATTTTCTACCGTGGCGGTAATATCCAGCAAAGCCAGCTGATCCGCTCCGGCGGCGCAGTACGCCTTGGCGCATTCGACCGGATCGCCGGCGTCGATGATGTCAACAAAATGCACGCCCTTGACAACGCGACCGTTTCGCATGTCCAGGCAAGGCATGATCGATAATTCTTTGTCCATGATTTGAATGGGGGATAGGTGGTAAATTCGAAATGAAAAATTCGAAATACGGGGCTGAAAAGTCCCGCATTCCGATTTCTTATTCTATCGTTATTTTTACTTTTGTCAAGTTAGACGGCAGGGAGAAGGCGCGAGCAATTATTTCCTGCGAAGCGGCTGGTCTGGTAATAATAAGCTATATTTTTTGAACGCAGAGTACGCAGAATCCTCGCAGAGAGCGCAGACGGGCTGGGAATGTGGCGACGACGCCAACGATGTTGGCTACGCCACGATTCCCGCCCGATTTATTTAATTATTTAAAAAAACGCAAGCGGACATCGTGTCATAGCCCGAGAATCGGGCGTAGATGACATACCGACAAGGTCGGTTCCTGATTGGACATGGGTAGCGCCAAAATCAGCTTTTTCGGAGACAAAACCTTGTCCTTCTGCCCGCGCGGCTTCGCGCCGCTTGCTTCTGCGTATTCCGCGAGTAGTCTGCGATCTTTGCGTTCTAAATAACTTTTATGAAAATTCAAGTTCGTCAGTCTATACGCTAAACCGAATCAGCAGGATGTCGCCGTCTTTGACGACGTATCCTTTGGGTTCCTGGCGGAGCTGGTTTCGGGCTTTGACTTCGCGTTCGCTGCCTGCCGCCAGGAGGTCGGTAACTGTCATGACTTCCGCCCGGATAAACCCGCGCGCCAGGTCGGTGTGAATGCTGGCAGCGGCGTCGAGTGCGGTTCCGCCCTTTTTGAGAATCCAGGTTCGAACTTCCGGCTCTCCGGCGGTGAAGAACGTCATCTGTCCGGACTCGTCCAGCATGAGCCGAACCAGCTCATCTTTATTCGCCGTCTGAAGCCCCATCTCCTCGATGAGCGCCTGGCTTTCTTCCGGCGCCATACCGTCCAGTTCCAGCTGAAGGGAAACCGGCGCGGCGAAAACCTTGACGCCTTCGATGCAGTTGTCAAACCGGTGAAGATCGGACTCGTCGTCGCCGCAGTTGACGACAACCATTCTCGGCTTTTCGCTGAACAGACGGAAAGCGCGAGTGCATTTCTGCTCGTCTTCGGTCATGTCGTCCAGCGTTACGGCTTTTTCATTTTCCAAGCCGGCGAGAACCTTCTGTAACACCGCCTGTTCAAACTGGAGTTTTTCCTTTTCCGGCTTTTGAAGCGGTCGTTTGAGCTGGGCTTCCAAACGTTCCAAACGGTTGGAAACGACTTCCATATCCGCCAGGAGCAGGTCTTCGGTAAAGGAGTTGTAGTCCTGAACCGGGTCGGACTTGTCAAACGCGCCGACGACCAGTACGAGACAGTCTGCCTCGCGAATGTGCGCCAAAATGGCGGGCGCGCCTTCGTGATTGCGGTTCAAGCCGGGCGTGTCG
>JAZRTH010000609.1:0-4408 GCA_045651945.1 Thermoguttaceae bacterium | reverse complement strand
GTCGATGTAATCCCAGCGCGTCCAGACGATCTTGCCGTCATGTGACACGACCGGCGCCCATTCGTTGGTTTCGTGATAGCTCAAACAGCGCATATACGTCCCGTCCGGGTTCATGTCGAACACGGTGAAGTTGGGGCATTGACGTCCGCAGCGCAAGTACCCGCCCCGTCGTTCCGAAATGAACGCGATTCGACCGACAAGGTCGGGTCCTGATTGGACGTGGGGATCTTCGACCCCCGCTTTTTCGGAGGCATAACCTTGTCCTTCTGCCCGTGCGGCTTCGCACCCGTTGGGCAGAAAGCACGGATAAAAGTCGTTCCACGTCCCGTCGGTAATCTGCCGCAAATCGGAGCCGTCCGCGTTGGCGGTGAAAATATGGAGGCATCTGCCGCGATCCCAATGTCCTTTGGTCAAGTCTGTATGAGCGAAATGCTCTTTGCTCCCCTCGGCTTCTACGTAAGCAAAGGCGATTTTCTGAGCGTCGTAGTCCAGCGCCAGCGTCGCAAACGCGCCCGTTGAGAGCTTTGTTCCCGCAAGGCGTCCAGACTGTACGACGGAGTTTTCCAGAACGTTTGTAACAGTCGGCGGCGCGTCTGGATTGAACGCATTATCCAGCCGGAAGATTCCCCCTCCGGGGAGAAGATGGACGCCGTAGTACTGGTCGCACAGGTGGCTGTAGGTTGCTCGATGTTTTTTAACAAACAGGAGTTTGTCGAACGTCAAGTCCGGATCGGAAAAGAGAATCCGCCGGCGAATCTGGGCGATTTTCTCAAAACAAGCGAATCGTTCCACGACTGACGAGAACGTCGCGTCCGCCGGATTGAGAGCTTTGAGTGGGCTGACAAACGGCGCAGCGGCTTGCGCGTCGAGATTTTCCAACCGCTCTAACGCGGCGGAGGTTCGACGATAAACAACGTCCACCGGCGTTTTGTCGCCGGGCAGAATCCCCGCCTGTGGGTCGTAAATCTGATTGGCGATAGCCTCGTATTTCTCCCGATCGTTGAGTTCGTCTATAAGAAGATTGTATTCCTTGACCAGTTCCGCGTTGGCGCCGGGGACGTCGGCGGGATTGACTTTGGCGCAGGTCGTAAACGTCTTGCCGTCCACAATCGGCTGAATTTCCGCCGCTGAGCCGGCTGGATAGTCGTTGAACGACGTCTTCGCCAGAACCTTGACAAACCGCCCGCGGACGGGAGCGTCAAACGTGATTGTAACAGATTCCTTCGGCACGGATCGCAGCGCGTTCAGATCGCCCGTCCAGACGGGATCGCCCGGGGAATCCGGGTTGTCGTAGACGTAAATTTCCGTCTGAGCGAACGTCCCGTTATTGTTCCCATCCTGACGCGGGGTGTAAACGACTCCGCGAACGGATTGAGTCTGCTGCAAGTCCAGTTCAACCCAATGGGGAAACGGCGGCCGCTGCGGCTTTCGGAACTCCGTATGCCAAAACGTATCCGTCCGACCGTCACAGACGCGGTAAGCCTCGTATGCGCTGCAGTCGCTGTCAACCCTGACCGTTACGTCGCGCAGTTCCAGACGAGGTTCGTCCGCCTGAGCGTGTAATGCGGAAAGAACCGTCAACGTCAAAACGAATAGGGGGAGTAGTCTTTTCATGGTTGTTACTTCTTCTCTATAGTCGCGTCAAAGACAACGTGAATGAGCGACTGCGGCGGGACAGCTATTGTCCAGCTGTTTTTGTTATTGAACGAGTCCGTATGGCTGACGCGGGGCGCGACGTCGTTTTGGGACGATTCCCACAGCCGCGTTTCCATCGTTCCGCGAACGGTTGTATTCTCCGGCAGCTTGACCTGTATGACGATTGGCTCGTCGGAGCTGTTGAGCAGACTGACAAACAGTTTGCCGTCTTTCGTCAGAACGGCGGGAACGACGCGGCTGTCCGACGACGTTGATGTTACGTATCGTCCCCGGTTCATGTCGTTTACGACGGACTTGTAAATCTCGTATTTTGTCGTCTTTTCCGGTCCGTGCCCGCGGTTGGAATAGATCATCGGATGCCCCGCGCCTTTCCACGGTCCGAAAAACAGCCACGTGTCGATGCCGGTAACGCCTGCGTCAAGATGTCGCCAGAGAATAACGGAATTGAGTATCTCCTCCGTCGGGTTGCGAATCCCGACCCAGCCGTGCATTTCCGTATTCCAGATTTCCTTGTCGGGGTCAACGGCGTGAACGGCGTTTGTGAACGTGACTAAATCGTCCTCTTTGAAATTTAAGCGGCTCCCGTCCGGCGAGTTGTGCGTTGACACGACGCCGATCTTTTTGAGAACTTCGCTCCGGCGGTCGACGACGGAGGGCGAATTCATAAATCGCGACATGCCGTCGCGCGGACTCCACGTTGACGGGAATACAATCTTGGGCATTTTCACCCCGGGATTCAAACGCGGCGGGATGTTGTCAATGACGTACAGAATCGTATCGATGTTTCCGCCCCACATCGTTTGATCTTCGTTCATCAAGTCCATATAGGCGATATCCAGCCCGTTTTCCGCCATCAGATTGAGGTAGTCTGCAAGGTATTGCGCCCATTTGTCTTTGTTCACGGCGCGGTACGGCTTTTTGATAATCCGTTTATGCCTGCCGACCCAAACCGGGTACGCCGCCATTCCGATGTTGCTATGCTTGAAGTTTTCTGCAATCAGGTCGGATTCCGTATCTTTATTGTACGCCTCCTTGAGCGGACGCGGCGAGGCGAAGAACTGGAGTTCCGGATTGTACTTCCGGAACGTCTTCATCATCGGAATGATAACGTCCGTGTACGCTTTGGGATTATGAACCCCTTCTTCCCGTTCGTAAGCGCAGTTAATCGGGACGCGGGCGTAGTCGGCTTTCAGGTCGCCGACCGCCGCCTGAGCGAGGTTGTCGTTCCGCTCTTTCCAGTAAAACCAAAGACGTTCTGCGTCCACGCCAAATTTGACCGTTTGCCGCTGCTGACCTGTTATTGTAACAACGCAGTCAGACTTCGGCCCGTCCGCCTGAACGCATAACGCGGACAGAACCATTAACGTCAAAACGAACAGGGGTAATAATCTTTTCATGGGAATTCTCCTTGCTGGGGAGGAATTGAACTATATGCATTGAGCAATTATAAGATTATTATACCGGCTCGAAAATTGGATGTCAAGATGGCGGAAAGAAATTCTTTCGGAGTGCGAGAGCTTCGCTCTCGCACTCCGAAATGTCACAAACTGCTTACCGCTAATTGCTTAAAGTCCATTGGCGAGTCTTCCTGGAAATGGTATTCCTTGACTTTGCCGTCTTTGAAGCGGACGATGACCTTGAGCGTTTTGACCTTCTTGTTGACCGGGTCTCCGAAAAGAAGGTTGTATTTGCCCAGGTACGTTACGCTCTTGCCGGAGAATTTACCTTTGACAAGGTCTGTAACGTCGATAAACGTGTCTTCTGCTCCGTAGGCGGCAAAGACGATTTCCCCGTCAAAGGCGTCGTTTGAATACAGACGCAGCGGGACGCCGGCGACTTTTTCGGAGTCCCCGTCCTGGCGGATGTCAAAGCGGTTGATAACCGGGGCGGTACCGACGCGGGGGCGAATCGGCGGGACGTGGTCGACAACGTACGAGTCCGGGTCGTACATGGCGCGAATCTCCTCGTCGCCCAGGTACGGACCGTTGCAGTCCACCCAGGCGATAAGGCGTTCCCGGTCTTCTCCTGTTACTTTTACGCCGTGATGTTCGCCTGAGCAGGCGTTATGAACGAGCGTACTGACCGGGCTGAACGCGGAGTACGGCGGGAGCGTTACAATGTTCGCCGGGTCGTAACGGTCGTATCCTTCCACGACAAACAGTCCCGCGAGGTTGGCGGGAACGCCGCGTTCGTCTCTCTTTTTGACGGAGCCCCAAACGCACTTGCCGCTGACGAGGGTCAGGTACGGCTCGCAGAATGGGCTGGATTCTCCCGGTCGCGTGCCGACCTGTTCTCTCCACGGGTGCGACGACGGGCGGCAAATCATGTTGAGCTTTCCGAACGCCTCGTTGGTTGGATCCTGATGACATTTGGCGCAGTACTTGTCCAGGACGGGCTGAACGAACCGCATGTAGGAAATGGACTCGCCCGTTCCCCAAGATGGAGGCGTAAGCTTTTGCGGACCTTTTTTCATTGCCATGTTCATGCCCTTGCTGGGCTGATTGCCTTTGGTCGCCAGATTGGATTCGTGACATCCAAAGCAGCCCCGGATTTCGCCCGGCATGACGTTGGTAAACGATCGCATGACGTGAATCGCCATTCCGTTTTCGTGGAGCATTTCAAAATAGACGGATTTCCCGGCGGGGAGTTCAAAGAACACGCTCCCGTCCGGCTCAATCGGAACGGTTCCGAGAATTCGCTTGACGCCTTCCGCCTGAAAGACCGACACGGCGGGACCGTCGTGCTGAACGGT
>JAZRTH010000608.1:0-3523 GCA_045651945.1 Thermoguttaceae bacterium | reverse complement strand
GATTAAAGCGGACGTCGTCTCTCAAGACGAAAAAGAGCTTTCCGGTCGCCGTGCCCTGCTCAATTACGGGCATACCTTTGGTCACGCGATTGAAACGTTCGAACGCTTTGAGGGCAAGCTGCACGGAGAAGCGGTTGCCGTCGGCATGTCAATGGCGGCAAAATTCGCCCAGTACCTTGGACGCATTGACGAAGAAACCGTTCAACGTCAAAATCAGCTGCTTGAAGCTATGGGAATGGATATTGCCTGGTTAGAAAACCTGACCCCGGAAAAAACCGTTCAGATCATGCTTCACGACAAAAAGACCGCCAACGGACGCATCAATTTTGTCCTGCCGGATAAAATTGGTTCCGGCGAGCTGGTTAAGAACGTCGAAGAGAATCAGATTTTAGAATTTTTGAAGAGTAACGAGTGATTGAAAGGCGGTAATGAAGTGAGCGAAGCGAACGGAATTACGCATTCGCCGTCAGGCGAACTTGACGACGGGTTCAACTTTTTGGTTCGCCTTCGGCGAACTGCGTAACTCCACTCCCGTTGGTCGTTTCGTTACCGCCTTCCATCTATTCCCTAATCCCTACTGCCTACTGCCTCAATGTCCTTTCCCCGAATCTGCCGTTTTTTGAGTTATCTGTCCTTTATTCTGGGCGCGTCGATGTTGTTGGCGCTGCCGTGGTCGTTTTCGTTTATGGGGCAGACCGAATCCTTTGACTCTCGCAGCTTTTTTGCGCTGACGGGGGCGATGCTCGTCTGCGCTGCCATTGGCGGGATTCTCCGATTCTTTGGCCGCAACGTGGTTCTGATTGAATCCAGGGTGAAAGACGAAATTGGAGAGTCAACATATAATCCAGACGACATGTACGAAACGCAGGAAAAGACGCCGGATCCCACGCCGAGTCATTTGCTTCGTCGGGAATCCATCGCGGTTGTCGGGCTAAGCTGGATCCTGGCGGGACTTTTGACCTCCATTCCCTTTTTGTTCTCCGGCGTCATTCGTGACAAAGACGCATCCGGCAAGCCGATTCCGATGTCCGTCGTCGATTGTCTTTTTGAATCCTTTTCTGGCGTTACAGGCTTTGGCGCGTCGGTTATCAGCGACGTGGAAGATCCTGTCTGCATTCCCAAAGCGATTCAGTTTTGGCGCTGCGAACTCCACTTTTTAGGCGGCTTGGGAATCATGGTTTTGTTTGTCGCGATTCTGGGCGCGCGTTCTGCCGGGAAATCGCTCTTGCTGACGGAAATGCCGCGCTCGTCCAACGATTCCCCCTACGCTCAAGCGCGCAACACCGCCATAGCGTTGCTGAGCGTATATGTTACGCTTAACCTGGTACTGACGCTGTTGCTTCGTCTTGAGGGCATGTCTTTTTACGATGCAGTTTGTCATTCGTTTGCCTGCGTCGCGACCGGCGGGTTCAGTTCCCGTAACGCCTCAATCGACAGCTTTCATTGCCCTGTAATTGAACTGACGCTGATTATTTTCATGCTTATTTCTTCATGCAACTACGCTCTGCTTTACTATGCGGGAACGTGGGAAAAGAAACGAATCGACATGGGCGCGCCGGAAGGAAAAAAGCAATACAAATACGAGTTCGGCATTTTCAAACTTCTCAAAAACACAGAGTTCCGTCTCTTTGTTTTCATCTTCCTCCTTGCGACGGTTCTGGTTTCCGGATCGTGCTGGCTTCACGGCGATTTTCTTCCGGAAGGGCAGAAAAACAACCTGAGCTGGTCGTCACTGTGCGAGAGCTTTCGCTGCTGCGGATTTCAGGTGGCGTCGATCGTCTCGTCAACCGGCTTTGGGCTGAAAGAGTACGATACGTGGAACGATTTCTCCCGCGGCATTTTGTTCGCTTTGATCTTTACCGGGGGCTGCGTCGGCAGTACGACCTGCGGTTTGAAATTCATGCGTCTTATCGTCCTGTGTAAAACGCTGCGGATAGAAATTGAACGCGTCTTTCGTCCCAAGATTGTCCGCGTCCTTCAGATTCAGGGAAAGCCGGTGGACGACTCAGACGAAATGCGCCGCAGCGTTTTGACGTACTTCGCCTTGTACGCCATGATATTTGTCATGGCATGCGTCCTGCTGCTGGCTATTGAACCGGCGTCGACCTGGACGAACAACGATTTCAGCGCCAACGATCAGATGTTCGACAGCATCACCGCGACAGCAACGGCGTTTAACTGCGTTGGACCGTCGTTTGGAATAACAGCCTCCGGGAATTTCGGACTCTTCCACGCCCCGGCAAAAATACTGTTTATCGTGTTGATGCTCATGGGACGTCTGGAGATTTACATTCTGCTTGTATTCCTGCACCCAAGTTTCTGGAAAGGGTAGCGGAGAAAAAAAGTTTATTTTGTCCTCGAAAGTTTGACATACTCCCGATACTGCGTTTCCAGTCCGAGTCGTTTCGCCAGTCCCAGCAGATTGAGTCGATTTAACGCCTCGCATTTAATCGGCCGTTTAGAATCCCAAAAGATAAGAGCGTTAATCGCCTGGACGGCTATTGGGGAATCCAGAATCTGCTTAACCAGCGCCGCCTGACGTTTCGTCTGACACGGGAAGAAGTAACACGTGTCGTCAAAGACGACGGGGCGCCCGTCATGCGGTTTGACAACCTGAAAAGACAGCGTCCGATACAGCCCGGAAATCGCAACCTTCCACGGCGTAAAGGCGTAATCCCCAACGCCAAAAATGGAAAACGGCGTCTGTTTGTTATAGACGGCGCTTTTCCGATTCTGAAAATAGTCGAGATGATTCTGCAAATACGTCCACGTCAGCGGCGCGTCATGCTGAAGACGCTCAACGCTCTGCCCTACTCGCGTTTGCGTTACAAGCAGAAAGCGGCGAATCGGCTCAACGCGTCCGTTGGCAACGTCTGAACTTTTCAATAGTGGATAAACGCACTGAGGTTCCAGAGTTATCTGCTCTCCCAGCTTGTTGAGATAAATGTCGCCGTCAATCCGGGTCAATTCCAAAACTTTGGAACAGTCGTGTTTGACGCCGGAACGCCATAGCGGTTGTAATGCGTCCGGCTGAAACAGTTCCGGGAACGCGTCTGTAAACGCCGCGTCGTTGACCAGCGTCTCGTTTCTCAGCGCGACAGTCTGGCTAGGCTGAACGCTTTCTAAAGAATCGTAAACCTGACAAGGCGCAAGGGTCGCGTCCGTTTCCGGCTGGAATTGAATCAACAGCAAACACGCCTCGACGGAAACGTCAAAATAGCGTTTAGCGTCGATTTTGTATATGCTGGCAGGAGCGTACGTCAGCGAGTTTTTCCAAATATACCGGAGAACTTTTCTGGCAACGGACGTCTTGCAAAGCATGGCTAAAACGCCGCGGCGACCTTGCATCGCCTTGACCTCTTCAACCATCATCCATTCGGAAACGTCGAAGTTGCTTTTACCCGTCAGAGCGTCAATGCCGGCAAGATTCTCGGCGTTCTCCTTTCGCGGGACGTTGCCGGAATTCAACCGGGCGAGTTCTGAATTCGTAACCCACGGAGGATTCCCGATAATCAAAACCGAC
>JAZRTH010000607.1:0-3399 GCA_045651945.1 Thermoguttaceae bacterium | reverse complement strand
AGAAATATTTTCAATTTTGACAAAAATGCTCTTGACTGCATTTAATTTTTAATTTATAATTGGGAAAAGCTTTGAATAATTGTACAATTATTTGGTTTGTATCTTATGTTCGGTCGTAGGCAGATTTTTAAATTTCGCGCTCAAGCCGGAATTTCAAGGCTATTTCTTGTTTTTAGCATTCGTTTCATCGACAACGCTGCAAATAATTATCTGACGTCAAATCGGACGTTAAGCGCCGTCCGAAGACCGCCCTATTTCAGTATTTGTTTTACAGCTGAAACGATCTCGTTGAAGTTGTAATTTGGTTCTGCTTTGATTCGAAATAGGGGAATGCCAACGTTGTTGAAAATGGAATTGATAAAGTTGTCTCGTTCCTTACGACTGTTTCGGTTATGCGTGTAGTCGTCCAGTTCGATACAGAGAATCGTCTCTCGCGTTCTTTTGTTCACGATAACGTAGTCAACTGATTTTCGGCAGATGCGATTAAACGCTTTCATCCGTTGCTGCGAATCTTTGCCTACGGATTCGATAATTGACGAGACGTTGACCTGCGGCCAAACGATTACTCCCAGCCCAGCCTGATTCAGAGCGCTGCAAAGTTGTGCGTAGAAGTCATTTTCGGTCTGCGTCAGGATGCAGGATTTCCGTTTGTAATTCTCATTTCCTCCATCGGTTTCAGAAGACTGATCTGACTCAGAACTTTGTCCTCCTCTGAATGATTCCAGAAGTTTTGTAAGTTTGCCAGTGTCAATCAGGATTATCAGTAAGATTACAGGAATAGTTACAGCAGCAAAGCAAATCCACATTGTTAGCTGATGCACGACATTTGTTAACGGTTCCGGAATAACAACTTCGGTAGTTTCTTGCGCTAACAGGTTTAGCATTCTAATTCCTCCTTTTTATAACCAATCCTTTATTATTTCAATATATGTTTTACCGTTGAAACGATTTCGTAGAAGTCGTAATTGCGTTCGACTTTGATTCGAAACAGAGGAATGCCGACGTCGTCGAAAGCAGTGTTGATAAAGTCGTCGCGCTCCTGTCGGCTGTTCCAGTTGTGCGTGTAATCGTCCAGCTCGATACAGACTAGCGTTTCTTGCGTCTCCCTGTCGGCGATAACGTAGTCGACCGACTTGCGGCAGATGCGGTTGAACGCCCGCGCCTTTTCTTTGCTGTTTTCGCTTTTCGCTTCAATGATTGCAGAGACGTTGACCTGCGGCCAGACGCTCACCTCCAGTCCGGCGCGATCCAGAGCGTCGCAAAGACCTTCGTAGTATTTAATCTCGGTTGGCGTCATGATGCTGGCTCTGGGCTTATAATCTCCTGCGCCGACGCCTGTTCCGGCATACGATTCATCCTCGTCGTCGTTAGTATTATTTCTATTATCGTTATTGTCTTTTTTTTCGCCTTGCAGATATTCAATATATTTTACGATCGGGTATCCTATCCCGATAACGATAATGGCTATCGTCGCTAAGGTTAGAAGGTATACTAAGTCAGGCATTTTCTTCTTCCGTGAAGTTGGGGTTTATTGTTCATCCGGAAACAGCGTAGCTTTAGTTGCGAGTGAGAATTTATCTCACGCAAAGAACGCAAATGACGCGAAGGAATTTTAATTTTAAAACTTTGCGAACTTCGCGAACTTTGCGTGAGGCTTTTTTTCTCGCAACTCGCAACTAGCCGCTCGCTACTATGACGCTATTTCCATTCGCGCGCAATTTGAGCGTCGGCTGAAAGTTCCGTTTTCAGCTCGTCGACAGTGTCGAAGCGTTTTACGCCGCGGATTCTGTGCAGGAAATCGACTTTGATCACCTTCCCGTACAGGTCTTCGTTGAAATCGAGAATATGGGCTTCGACGCGGGGCAGGTTCTGATTGAACGTAACGTTCTTTCCGATATGAACCATGGCGCGGAACTTGCGCGTTTGCTTGCCGCCTTCGCTGACGCTTGCCAGGAAGACGTCGGCGACGTACGCGCCCTCTCCGGGCAGAAGAACGTCAATCGCTTCGATGTTGGCGGTGGGGAACCCAATCGTTCTGCCCCGGGCGTCGCCGTGAACGACCATGCCGCGAATCCGATACGGCGCGATGAGCATCGCGTTGGCGGAATCCACGTCTCCGCTGGCAATCGTCGACCGAACGCGGGAGCTGGAAACTCGCAGTCCATTGTACTCGACTCCCGGCACGACGTCAAGAGCAACTCCGCGCTCCTGCGTCCATTTTGACAGATGTTCGGCGTCGCCAAGCCGGTCTTTTCCAAAGACGAAATTGTCGCCTTCGACGAGGGCTTTGACTCGCATGCGCTTAACGAGAATCTCGTCGAAAAACGTTTTGGCGTCCATGCCCAGCAGCTGCATATCGGTCGGATAGAACAGAATTATATCAACGCCTAAACTCGACAGCAGCCGCGCTTTTCGGTTTTTCCACGTCAGAGGACGCGGGGCTTTTTCCGGATGTAACAGAGCCGCCGGGTGCGGGTCAAACGTAAAGACGATAGACGGCCCGCCGACTTGTTCCGCTTTCTTTTTGAGCTGTTCAATTAGGCGAGCGTGCCCCAGGTGGACGCCGTCGAAGTTGCCAATCGCGACGGCGCCAGATGGCAGATTGTCAAACAGAGTATCCGATAAATTAGACATGCGCGGGGTACGGGAACAAAGGGATAAAGTCCGAGGAAACGGGGCGTTATAGAACGCCTTTTGTCGTCGGGACGCCTTTTTGATTCGGGTCGATTTCCCACGCCATTCTCAGCGCTCGGGCGGCGCACTTGAAAATCGCCTCGGCGATGTGGTGGCTGTTGCGGCCGTATTCCAGCTTGACGTGCAGGTTGCACATCGCGGAGGTCGAAAATCCCTGCCAGAAATCGTCAACCAGTTCCGTGTCAAAATCGCCGACTCGCGGGGTGGGGAACTTCGCGTTGCTGACGTAAAACGGACGTCCGCCAAGGTCGACGGCGACTGTTACAAGCGTTTCGTCCATCGGAAGAGTAAAGCAGCCGTAACGGCGAATCCCGGCTTTCGTTCCGAGCGCTTCTTTCAGCGCAGACCCCAGAGCGATGCCGACGTCTTCGGTGGTGTGGTGCGCGTCGACGTGCAGATCTCCAGTCGCTTTAATAACCAGGTCTGAATTCGAATGCCGCCCCAGCAGGGTAAGCATGTGATCCAAAAATCCCTGACCTGTCGAAATCGTTGACAGCCCTTCGCCGTCCAGATTCCATTCCAGACTGATTTGCGTTTCGAGCGTATTGCGTACAACAGCGCCTTTTCTCATGTCGTGTTCCTTTCGCGTACCAGCGTACATCCAAACTGTTAGTCAATTCCCAGTTCGTACCGCAGCTGAGAGAATTGCTCTGCGTACCGGTTGGACGAACAGTGGACGTGTTCGGACTGGGTGATGACTTTCAT
>JAZRTH010000606.1:0-1121 GCA_045651945.1 Thermoguttaceae bacterium | reverse complement strand
GAGCTGCAGGCGGAAATGGAACGCCTTCAGGCGAAAATGCGCCGTCCGGATTTCCTCATTGGGGAATGGAAGCGGTACGAGTTCTACGACGAGCGCATTCCCGCCGACGTCTACGATTTAACGACGCTCAAACAATGGTGTTCCAACCCGAAAAACAACGCGTCGCTGGTTATGACGACAGAGTATTTCACCGCGCAGGAGCTCCCGTCCGGCGACCTGTCGAAGCTCTTTCCCGACACGTTTCAGGGAACGAAGCTCAACATCCCGCTGGAATACGCGTTTCATCCCGGCGAGGTGGACGACGGGATTTCCGTTCAGGTTCCGGTTCAGGCGGCTCATCAGCTGTTACAAAACGAGCTGGACTGGGGCGTGCCGGGGTTGCTGGAACAGAGAATCGTCGCGCTGATTAAGTCTCTGCCGAAAAGCTATCGCCGGGCGCTGGTGCCCGCTCCGGACACCGCCGCGTGGGTTGCCAAAGAGCTGAATTTCGGTCAGGGGAACTTTCTGGAAGAAGTCGCGCGGCGGCTTAGCCTGCGCGGGGGTCAGGGGATAACGCCTGCCCTGTTTGACTTGTCGAGCATGGACGACGGTCTGAAAATCAACGTTCAGGCAGTTGACGCCAACGGCGCGGTAGTCGCTCAAAATCGCGACCTGGACGCTCTGATTGCCGAACTGGGCGACAAGACCGGACAGCAGCTGGAATCGTATTCCGACGCCGCCTGGACGCAGGACGGGCTGACGGGCTGGACGTTCGGCGATCTGCCGGAAAATGTAACAGTCCGATCCGGCTCTGCGACGATCTACGCCTTTCCCGCTTTAATCGACGCCGGCGACAGCGTCCAAATCCGGCTGGCGCAATCTCTTGAATCCGCCCGAGAGCAAACGTTTCAGGGCGTCGTTCGTCTGGTTCAGATTGCCTGCCGACGCGATTTGAACATTCAGGCGCGCCATCTGCCGGGAATCGAAAAGATGCGCCTCTACGCCGCCACGTGGACAAAGAATCAGACTTTGGAAGCCGCTATCGCAGACTTTATGACGCGCCTGGCGCTGGGAGACAAGCTCACGTTCAAGACGCTCCCGCGCAATGAGGAGCAGTTTAACGCCCTGGTCAAACAGACGCG
>JAZRTH010000605.1:0-3162 GCA_045651945.1 Thermoguttaceae bacterium | reverse complement strand
CGTTCCGCAAGAACGACCCGTTCCACATTCAGCCGCCCTCCGGGACGCTGCGAAAGCGTGGGCTGTTCGTCATCGACATCTGGGGCGGACGCTTTGAAGAATGTCAGAAAAAGCTCGAACAGTGCGTCGCCTACGGCATAACAGACGCGATGTTTATCAAGCACGACTGGCAGCGCTGGGGCTACGACGTCCGTTTGCCCGACATTTGGGGGAAGGAGATGGACGACTATTTGATTCCTCCGGGATTGGGGACGCTGCAAGAGCTGCAATCGCTTTCGGAATACTGCGCCAGCGTCGGCATTCCCTTTGGGCTTCACGACAACTACATCGATTTCTATCCGGACGCCGACGAGTTCGGCTACGATAAAATCACGTTCCACGAAAACGGGAAGCCGCGCCTGGCGTGGATCAACCACGGCGCTCACGCCCAGTCGTATCAATGGCGGCCGGACAAGTTCCACCCGTTTTTGAAATGGAATCTGGAACTGAACAACAAATATCTTCCCGCCATGGACGCCTATTTTGTTGACGTGTTCTCCTCCATGCCGCCCTTTGACTTCTGGGATAAAGACGGCGCTTTCCATCCCAAGGCGGAAACGGTCAAAAGCTGGAAACAATGCTTTGAAACCATCAGCTATTCGCTGTCAATTACAAAGCCGGACGGTTCCAAAGCTGGCGGAATTACCGTCTCCGAAGCCGGGGCGGATTATTTAATCGGAAGTCTTTCCGGGGCTGACTGTCAGTGGATGTTCCTGTCTCCGGAAGGCGGTCCTCATCGAATGAGAATTCAATGTCAATCGTGGGTGCGAACGCCCTGGTTTGCCGCGGTCAACCATACCAACTTCTCGCGTCACGGGGCGGGCTATCCGGACCGGTTCAACGCCATGCGCGATTGGAGTCTCCATAACACCAACAGCGACGACTATATTTCATCTGAAATCATCGGCGCTCTTGACCTGATGGCGTCGCGCAACAACGAGATTTCCGGAACCGTCCGAAAGTACCATCTGGCGCAGCACGTCGCCCGGCGTCTGGCAGACAAGGAAATCGAATCCGTCGAGTTTGAAAACGGCAATATCAAACAGCAGACTCTGACGTGGTCGGACGGAACGAAAACGTTCGTTAACCGCGGTCAGGAACTCTGGACGGTCGGCAAATACACAATTCCCAAGTACGGATACGTTGTAACAGACGCCAACGGCGCGCTGCTGTCGGGAATCTACTGCAATCCCGCCAACAACGCGGAGATTATCGAATCGTCAACGCGACCAGACGGCTCTTTCTACGTCAACGGCCGCGGATACAGTCAAGTTGACTTGCTGGCGATTCAGCCTGTTTTGAAATCGGCTCAAATCGTCGACAACGGCAAGGCGGTTCGCGTTCAGGTCGAATGGAACGCGACTCGCCCCGCGCCGAAAGACCTGGCGATTTTCCTTCATATTTTTGAACCCAAACGCGGATACGGATTCACGCCCGACGGCTGGTACGCCGGCGGAGAATGGCCGACCGTCCCGACGTCTAAGTGGAAGACTGACAACGGGGAAACCTACGTCTACACAGGTCGAGATCAAACCTTCCAGCTTCCCGAAGGGCTGCGAAACGGCGAGTACCACGTCATGGTCGGTCTTTACGATTCCAATGGCGACAAACGCCGATACCCGCTTATCGGGCAGTCTGCTCAGGAAACGCGATATTCCGTCGCATCGTTTAGAATTCAAAACGGAAAAGCCGTCGGCGAGATTACGCCCGTTGAGATGGAAGAACCCGCCGAGGACTTCTATCGACTTTGGGCGAACCAGACGCCCGCGTCGGTCAACGGCGTGGAAACGCTCGGCGCTGTCGTTGTTACACCCACCGACAACGGCTGGGAACTGCTCCCGATTCCGCTGCTGAAGCGATTCTCCGTTACGCTCGACGAATCCGTTCTCGGCAAGATTGAATCCGTAACTCTCAACGGCGCAAACGTCGAACTCACCCGCAAAGACGGCAAAGTTACCTTTGACGTCGAAGCGAAAGAAGCGCAAAGGTACATGGTCGTAGGCAAGAATGGAAGGCGGTAATGAAGCGACCAACGGGAGCGGAATTACGCAGTTCGCCGACAGGCGAACCAAATCACATACAACAAAGGACATTAATCATGAAACAACTCACATTTATTTTATCAATTCTCCTGCTTGTAACAGCAACAGCCAACGCTCAAAGCGTTACCTTGACTAACAACAACGAAACGGCGTACACAATAGTTCTGCCGGACGAGCCGACGCCGGTTGAAAAGACCGCAGCGTCTGAACTGCAAAATTACCTGACGGAAATTACCGGGGTCGCGTTCAAGACGGTCACAGAAAAAGACCTGCCCGACTGCGCCAAGGCGATTTACGTCGGCAAGACGAACAAGGCGCTCAAGACGGTAGATTTCTCGACGTTCAAGCTGGACGAGATTTTCCTAAAAACTCTCGACGATGGCTCGATAGTCCTCGCCGGGCACGATCAACGCGGGACGCTGTACGCGGTCTATACGTTTCTGGAAGACAAGCTCGGCGTTCGTTGGTGGACGGATACGGAATCGACGGTTCCGAAAGCGCCGAACCTGACCATTGCGCCGCTGGACGTCCGGTACACGCCGAAGCTGATCTATCGGGAATCGAATTATAAAGTCGGGTTCCGCACTCCCGTCTTTGCCGCCCGATGCAAAGACAACGGTTCGCGAGCAGCCCTGGGGCCGGAGTTGGGCGGACATCACACGTATCAGTTCTTCGTCCATTCGTTTAACCACCTGATCCCGGGCGAGAAGTACTTCAAAAACAACCCGGACTGGTTCCCGGAAATCAACGGCGTTCGCAAGTTCGGGCATCCAGACTGGGCATGGCCGTCTGCTGGCGCGAAAGAACTCATGGCGTCGCTCCCGCAGGAACAGGTTCATCGAGCCGGAACGCAGCTGTGCCTCGCCAACGACGAAATGCGAGCGGAGCTGACCAAAAACGCCTTGGAAGCCCTGCGGAAGAATCCCACCGCGACGATTATTTCTATCAGCCAAAACGACTGGCACGGGTACTGCACGTGCGAGAAATGCCGCGCTCTGGACGAGGCGGAAGGCTCACACTCAGCGTCACTAATCAACTTTGTCAACAAGGTTGCGGAGGACATCGAGAAGGAGTTCCCCAA
>JAZRTH010000604.1:0-1032 GCA_045651945.1 Thermoguttaceae bacterium | reverse complement strand
TAGAAAAAGTAATTCGTGCCGTTAACGGATGAACGTTAGTTATTTACCTCTGTTGTACAACTAATGCTCGCGTTATCGGCACGAAAAATAATATTCGCGGTTCGGAATGGTATTGGTAATGAAAGCGACGGCAAGCCGTCGCACTCCATAACGTCACACGTCAATCATGACGACGTTTTCGCCGTTTTCGTACTTGTACGAGTAATGGTTGATGTACGTCGGGAGTTTGACCAGACCGGGGTCTTCGTCCGGATCCGGGTTCTTCATGTAGTCTTTTTCCTCGCCTTTGTAACAGATCGTGAAGTCGACCTCGTTCGTCAGTTCGGAATAGTCAATCGACATCTTGAGCTGAAGGCGGTTCTCGAAATCGCAGAAGATGTATTTACGGACAAGCTCTTCTGTAATGTACTGAATCGCTTCGAGGAATCGGTTTTCGATAAAGTGATGACGGCAGAATTCGCACAGGCGGGCGTTGAAATCGAACAGGTCGTTGTTTTCGTCGTCCATGACAACGTCGAGCGAACGAATCTTGTTGACGAAATCGTGCGTCTTTTCGCGAGTCGGATGGTCGAAGACCTGTTCCGGCGTTCCCTCTTCGTAAATGACGCCCTCGTCCATGTAAAAGACGCGGGTGGAAACGTCGTGAGCGAATCGCATTTCGTGCGTAACAATCATCAACGTCTGCTCTACTTCCGCCAGGCGGCGAATAACGCCCAAAACTTCGGAAATCATCGTCGGGTCGAGCGCGGAAGTCGGTTCGTCAAAGAGGATAATTTCGGGCTTCATGGCAAGCGTTCTGGCGATGGCGACGCGCTGCTTTTGTCCGCCGGAGATTTCGTCCGGGTACGCTTTCGCCTTGCTTGCCAAACCGACCTGAGCCAGATGTTCCATTGCCAGGTCGTACGCTTCCTGACGTTCCATCCCTTTGAGCTTGATGGGGCCGAGCATAACGTTTTCGACAACCATCAGGTGCGAAAACAGATTGAACGACTGGAACACCATGCCGATCTTCTGACGGAGTTTGTTGATGTC
>JAZRTH010000603.1:0-2009 GCA_045651945.1 Thermoguttaceae bacterium | reverse complement strand
CAGCAGGGCGCCAACGTTTGGGCGTGCGCCCGAAAGGCGTCGGAGGAGTTCGAGCAGAATTGCCAAAATCTGGCTCAGCAGTACAACGTTGAAATTAAACCCGTCTATTTTGACCTGTCAAACAACGACGAAATCAAAGCCGGGTTCAGAACCATCATGGCAGAGAAAAAGCCCGTGGACGGCTTGGTCAGCAACGCCGGCGTCATTTTAACGACCCTGTTCCAACTGACGACGATTGACAAGTTCAAGGAGATTTTTCAGGTCAACTTCTTTGGCCCTATGCTCTTTGAACAGTACGTTTCCAAGCTGATGATTAAACAGAAGTCTGGAAGCATCGTCAACATCGCGTCGACGTCCGGGATTAACCCGCCGATTGGTCAGTCAGCTTACGGCGCCAGCAAAAACGCCGTCATTGCCGCGACAATTGCAATCGCCAAAGAACTGGGAACGTACGGCGTACGCGTCAACGCGATTGCGCCCAGCTTTACCAAAACCGACATGACCAAAGACATGACGGACGACCAGACCCAAACAGCGATTAACAACACGATTCTCAAACGGATGGGAGATCCGCAGGACGTTGCCAACGTTGCGACGTTCCTTTTGTCTGACCTTTCCTCCTATCTGACAGGACAGGTTATCCGCGTCGACGGCGGTCAGGCGAACTAAAAACCAATAGAGCTAAAACGGTCTTCCCTTTCCCAAAAACTGTGGAAAGGAAAGACCGTAATTCAATCGGTGAAAAACCGTATTATCCCGGGGCTTACGCGTCCCGGCTTGTCTGATTGTTAATTCTTTTTTCGCCAGTACAGCAGTCCAAGCGCGCCGAGAATCATCAGCGCCCAGGTGGACGGTTCCGGTACGGCGTTGGAGTCTACAGACGCGAAGACGGAAAAAGCGTCGACTGACAGGTTCCAGTAATAGGCGTCGGCAGGCGACAGGAACGAAGTCCAGTAGTTGACGTCTGCGTACTGACCTTCCAAGCCTTCCGGATCGTTGAAGATTTCGTACGTTGCGCCGGGCTGGAGCGACGTAAACGCGAATTCAATAATCGCGTCGTCGTCAATGTCGAACGTGTTGGCAATGAGCTTGTCCATGCCGGTGGCGTCCTGTTCCATCAACAAGGTTGCGCCGGCGTTGAGTTGGAAGACGTCCGTCTTTAACGTGCCGATAGAGTTGCCGGGCGAGAAGATCGCCGGGGCGTCAATGACGAAGGTTCCATCGTAAACGCCTTTGACGTCCAAACGACCGTCCTGAGCGTTAATGACGCCGGACTGAACGGATTCGTCGTAGTTGTCGTTGTTGATTTGCAGCGTTCCAGCGCCGGTTTTGAGAACCGTTCCCAATCCGGAAACCGCGCCGGTTTTCTTGACGTCGCCTTCGTTGACGTTGAATTCCAGCGTTGCGCCTTCGGCGACAGTAATGTCGCGCGGTTCCGTTCCAAGCGTACCAGCGCCGGAAACGAGCAGTTTGCCTTCTTTGACTACCGTATTTCCAGTAAAGGATTTGGGGTTAGATATGGTAAGCGTGCCTGAACCGGATTTTGCAAGCGTACCCGTTCCAGTAAAATCGTCGGATAATGTCATATCGGAATCGTAACCGTATTCCAGCGTTCCGCCGTTGAGCGTAATCGGTCCGGTTCCCAAGGTTCCGTTTTCCGTCAGCCGCAGCGTTCCTTCGTTGATGGTCGTTCCGCCGGTGTACGCATTGGCGGCGCGGAACTCGACAACGCCGTCGCCGTTTTTCGTAATGGAGTAAAGACCGGAAGGTCCGTTGGAAATCTCCTTGGTAAAGACAAGTTTGGAGTTTTCTTCCGCGCTGATGGCAAAAGGTGCATCGTTGCGGAGAGTTAAGCGGATGTCAACCGTTGCAACGGTGGGATTGTCTGTCGTAGCTCCCTCAGCTGCGAAGGCGTTGAACGTGGTGTTGGTTTTGAAAATGTCAAAACTTCCGTTGTTATCGACAACGTTTCCGTTATCGTCTGTGTACGAGGTCGTGATCTTTCCTCC
>JAZRTH010000602.1:0-3850 GCA_045651945.1 Thermoguttaceae bacterium | reverse complement strand
CTCACTCCTCATTCCTAACTGTATAATCATGAGCCGTTTAGTATTTGCAGCAATTTTACTCCTCGCCTCTGCCGCGTATGGCAGAACGTACGTGGTTTCGTCTCCCGACAACAAACTGTCGATTGAAGCGACGCTGGAAGACGGGCGTTTGAACTATTCCGTTTCCTGGCGCGGTTCTTTGATTATTTATCGCGGTCAAGTCGGCTTTCAAGTTAAAGGCTGGGAAAAAGCCCGCGAATGGTATCTCGATCAAGACGCCGAGCCGAAAACCGTTACATTTAACGAACCGTGGAAACCGGTTCATGGATTCAAAGCTGAATATCCCAATAAAGGCTCTCAGGTTAGCATCCCGCTCCGAGCGTACACGGGAGAAAAAATGACTCTTCAGCTTCGAGCGGCAAATGAAGGCGTTGCATTTCGGTGCATTCTTTCTGAAGGTTTTGGCGGCGCTAAGGAATACGTTTTGGACAAAGAACTGACAACGTTTCCTTTCACAAAGGACTTCAACTGCTTTTTTACCAACGCGCCTCAGGGAGCGTACGACGTCCGATTGATGTCGATGTGTCCAGACATGCCGCCGGCTGTTGTTGTTGAGATTAAAAAAGACGCTCTTTATGCGGCTATAGCAGAAGCGGGAAGTCTGGAAGACTTTGTACCGATGACGCTTCATCCCGCTTCGTTTCGTCGTGGAACTTTGGAAGCGGCTTTTCGAAAGGGCGTCGTTCGCGTTGCCGGAGAACTGACAACGCCTTGGCGTGTAATCTTTGTTGCGGAAAAACCCGGCAAGTTTGTCGAAAACGCCTATCTGCTTCAAAATCTCTGCCCACCTTGCGAAATAAAAGATACGTCCTGGATCCAGGTTGGAAAAGTTGTCAGAAACTCTTCCTGTCAGCGCCCGGATTCCGATAAATGGGTTGACTATAACGCTGCAAACAACTATCACTTTGTTCATTGGGACACCGGCTGGAACGGCGCGGAATATGACAACATTCCTGATCATCCAACCAAAATTGACGGCGACCGCGATCTGCTGGGCGCAATTAAATACGCTCACGAAAAAGGTCAGAAGTTTTTCCTGTACTGCAATCATAAAGAGTTGGAAAACTACCCGTTGGACGAAACGTTCAAAACGTATAAACAATGGGGCGTTGACGGCGTGAAATTTGGATTTGTCAACTGGGAAACGCAGGACGATATGAAATGGCTGCATGAGGCGATAAAAAAAGCCGCTCAATACCAGCTCATGGTCAACGTTCACGACAATTACCGCCCAACCGGCTGGGAGCGAACGTATCCGAACCTGGTTTCCGTGGAAGGAATCGCCGGGAACGAATGTCACGACACGTACTCCGCCACGGCTCGGAGCCGAATTATCATGGCGTTCGTTCGACCGGTTTCCGGGATGGGAGATTTTACTCCGTGCTTTTTGGCGTCGCGAGTAAAGTCTCGAGCGTTCCAGCTGGCGTGCGGCGTCGTCTTTTTTAATCCGCTGCAGCACCTGCACTGGTACGACCCGCCGCTTGACCCGAACCAGACGGATTATCCGGAACTGGCGTTCTGGTCAGCCATGCCGACGACGTGGGACGAAACCCGCGTTCTGGACGGCGTTCCGGGCGAATACATCGTCGTCGCTCGCCGCAAGGGGAAAGAATGGTTTATCAGCGCCATTACCGACACAGCGCGGAACCTGGACATTCCGCTCAAGTTCCTTCATACTCACATTCCCCAATCCGCTTTGGGCGACGACTACCCGATGTACTCCGCCCGCATTTATCGTCAGAACCTCAAAAAACCGCTGGAGTGCGTCGTAGAAAAGCGGGAAGTCAGCTCGCTCGATACGATTACCGCCTACATGACCGACGAAGGCGGATTCAACGTCCGCCTGACGCCGATTGAATAAAATGAGTAATTAGTAAAGAGTAATTAGTAATTGTCGCAAAGCGATCAACAAAGTTCAACATAATTCCAGAACGTTACAATTCTCTGGAATTGCGAAATAAGCATGATCAACGCGAAACGTAATTACTCATTACTAATTAATAATTACTAATTACAGCGTGTGTCCCATTCTGTCACGTTTTGTTTCCAGGTACGCTTTATTGAATTCGTTAACAGGTCCGTGGATGGGGACTTGGTCTTGGACGGTAATGCCGAAGCTGCTGTAGATAAAGGCGTCGACTTTTTTGGGGTTGTTTGTTAAGAGCCGGATTTTGTGGACGCCGAGGTCTTTTAGAATCTGTAAGCCGATGCCGTAGTCTCGCAGGTCGGCGGCGTAGCCGAGCGCCAGGTTGGCGTCGACGGTGTCCATGCCCTCGTCCTGCAGATGGTAGGCTTTAATTTTTGCCGCCAAGCCGATGCCGCGGCCTTCCTGGGGCAGGTAAATCAGCGCGCCGACGCCCTCGGCGGAAATCATCTTGAGCGACTCTTGGAGCTGGTCGCCGCAGTCGCAGCGAAGCGAGCCGAGAATGTCGCCGGTAAAGCAGGACGAATGTAATCGAACCAGCGGGGCGTCGACGGAACTTAAGTCGCCGAAGACGACGGCTATGGGTTCCTGCGTTTCGTACTTGACGGAAAAGGACATGATCTTTCCCATGCCGAATTTTGTCGGCAGGAACGCTTCCGCCTCGCGAGTAATGAGCTTTTCGCGTTCGCGGCGGTATTTAATTAAAGCGTCGATTGTAATGATTTGCAGTTTGAACTGTTCAGCCAGTGCGACCAGGTCGTCGCGCGTGGCACGGTTGCCGTCGTCGCCGAGAATTTCAATCAGAACGCCGCAGGGTCGTTTTCCCGCCAGACGGAGCAGGTCAATGGACGCCTCGGTATGCCCGGCGCGGCGCAAGACGCCGCCCTCTTTGGCGCGAAGCGGGAAAATGTGCCCGGGACGAACCAGGTCGCTGACTTTCGTTTTGGGGTCTGCCAGGGCTTTGATGGTCAGCGCCTTTTCCTGAGCGGTAATCCCGGTGCGGGCGTCGCGATGGTCAACGGCAATGGTAAACTGCGTTCCCAAAGGCGCGGTGTTGTTTTGAACCATCTGCGGCAGTTCGAGCCGGTCACAGTCGGACGGCAGCATCGGAACGCAGGTTTGACCGCGTCCGTACTTGAGCATGAAGTTGACTTTCTCCGCGGTGATGTCTTCCGCAGAGCCGATGAAATCGCCTTCGTTTTCGCGATTTTCGTCGTCCATAACGATTATCAGTTCGCCGCGCTTTAACGCGTCAACGGCTTGATCAATTGTTGATAATTTCATTTTTATGGGGAGCGGACATTGTCCGCGATAATCATAGGTTGTTTATTTTTGGCGGGTAATGTTTATGGGGAGCGGACATTGTCCGCGATAATCATAGGTTGCATATTTGTTGGCGGGTAATACCCGCCCCCCGGAAGCTTTACAACGAGCCTCCGGCTTTTTCCCATAAGTCGTGGAGGATGAAATCGTCGCCGAGGGTTTCGTTGCGCTGCTCGAGGATTTTCAAGTAGGTTTCCATAACCGCCTTGAAGTCGAGCTGGAATGCGTCTTCGTCGTCCAGACCGGCAAACTGAGGCAGGTCCTTGGACTTTTTAATCAACGCGAACGCCTGATCGAAATCTCGCTTGGAAACGGTCAAGTCTCCCTGCTGGAAGGCTTTTTTGCCTTCGTAGAGCAGTTTGCGCGCCTGAATGACGTCTGGGAGTTGTTCGAACGCCGCGCGATGCCGCCAGTATTTGAAGTTGACGATGTCGCGGTAACGGTCAGTCCAAACGCTCTGTTCCTTGGCGTTGTCGAGCTTTTTGGCGACTTCAATTCCGTGCGCAATTCTGTCCGCCGCCATTCTTTGAGCCAGTTCCATGTTGGTAATGCGAAGAATATCTT
>JAZRTH010000601.1:0-3847 GCA_045651945.1 Thermoguttaceae bacterium | reverse complement strand
TTACAGACCTCATTACCCCGCTGGGGTTCGGTCAGCGAGCGTTAATCGTCAGCCCGCCCCGCGCCGGCAAAACCATTCTCATGCAGAAGATGGCGAAGGCGGCGTTGAGAAACTATCCCGACCTGTACGTCATCATGCTTTTAATTGACGAGCGCCCGGAAGAAGTAACCGACATGGAGCGCCAGGTCAAAGGCCCCAACTGCGAGGTCATTTCGTCCACGTTTGACGAGACGTCGTCGCGTCACATTCAGGTGTCGGAAATCGTTCTCGAAAAAGCCAAGCGCATGGTCGAATACGGCCGCGACGTGCTAATTTTCCTGGATTCCATCACCCGTCTGGCGCGGGCGTGGAATGCGGAATGTCCCACCGGCGGCAAGATCATGTCCGGCGGCGTCGACGCCAACGCCCTGCAAAGCCCCAAACGCTTTTTCGGCTCCGCTCGACGCGTGGAAGAAGGCGGTTCGCTGACGATTGTCGCTACGGCTCTTGTCGACACCGGCAGCCGCATGGATCAGGTTATTTTCGAGGAGTTCAAAGGGACAGGCAACATGGAGATCGTTCTCGACCGATCCCTTGTCGACCGCCGCATCTGGCCCGCCATCGACATCAACGCCTCCGGCACGCGCCGAGAAGAGATGCTCCGCAACCCGCAGGAACAGGCGAAGATTTCCGCTCTGCGCCGCGTCCTGTCGGAACTCAATCCCTGTGACGCCATGGAAGCGCTCACGACCCGTCTTGCAAAGACGGAATCCAACGACGAGTTCCTGGAAAACATCCACGAAGGCGCCGATTTATAAGTTCAAAATCGATTCTGAACATTCCCTCACATTGAGAATATGACAATCCAGCTTGAACTCCTTGACGACGGGCGTTTGCCGGAATTCAAAAAGGAAATGCAGCGAGCGTTTCAGCTTGGCGCGGAAGCGGAATTGGGCAGCGATTACATGGAAGTGTTGCCGGAAGCCGATATTGACCATTCTCTCAATACAACCGGCGCGATTGCGTATGCCGCGGTCGAAAACGGCGAAATGGTCGGCGGCGCGATTGTCGTTATTAACGCCCAAACTCAGCATAACCATCTGGATTTTCTGTTTGTCAAAGTCGGACGGCAGAGCAAGGGCGTCGGCAAGTCAATTTGGGCGGAAATTGAACGGCGCCATCCCGCAACAAAAGTCTGGGAAACCTGCACGCCGTATTTCGAAAAGAGAAACATTCATTTCTATATTAACCGGTGCGGATTCCACGCCGTTGAACTGATGATCGAAAAAAATCCGGAAGAGCATAGCGCCGACGGCAAAGTTCATCCGGAACGCGGCGACGACCTGATGTTTCGCTTTGAAAAGCAAATGTCCCCGCCTGTCAGTTTCTGCTTCTGCGAATTAAAACCGCCTGGAGATGTGTGACATCAACTCTTTCGGAGTGCGAGAGGGAAGCGAAGCGGAACTCTCGCTTTCATTTAGCGAGCGACAGCTCGCTATTTTCTTTTAAAGAGTTCGAACTTTTTCGACGTAGAAACTCTTTTCGTTGTTCTTTTCGTTTTACGAAAGCGAGAGCTTTGCTCTCGCACTCCGAAATATTACTGCTTGCGGCGTCTATTCATCTATTTAAACTCCACCTCCAGCGTCTGTTCCTCGTCGGACGCGGGAACGTCAATAGCTAAAACGGAAACGCCTTTGTTGGGATTTTCCGCTTTCGATTGAGTTGTAGGGGCGACTTTGAATTTCAAGTCCGGGTTGGTGGAACTGGCAATTGTCGCCGTGAGCGTTTTGCCGTTTTGAGTCAGCGTCGCGGTTTTCCCGTCGTCGGAAATAGCAATTTCTGCATTGGTGTGCATCTGCCAGACGACGTTTTTCACGGAGTTGTTGACTCTCGGTCCGATTTTATCTGCGATAACAACCGTCAGCCGCGTCCGGTCGAGCGTTACCGTTCTGAACGCGGAGCGAAGCTGAGATTTATAAGCGTCGGTCAGATTGGCGGTCGCTGTTCCCTGTTCCGGGGTCGAGGAGAATTCGACAATCTTCGCAAACGCCCTGGGATTCTGGTTTTGCCCGTCGATTAAAAGCGTATTGTGTCCGCGCGTATTGAGGCGGTAATACGACCAGCGCTGACGTCCGAAATAGCCGGGCAGATCGTAGTTGTCGGTACCGAGTTCAAGCGCCCAGCGAACGCCGTCTTTCGACAGCAGGAACGATCCGAGGTCAAGGTGCGAATGGTTGACGGCGTTGCCTCCCGCCTTGAATCCGAGATAAAGGGCGTTCGGGTCCTGCCATTTCGACCGCATTGTTGCAATTTCCGCGTCACGGAAATAGAAGTCCTTTTTCATTCCCTGCAGGTCCGCGCGTTTGGGCGAATAGTACCAGATGTAAACCGGATAAAGCGTTTTGTCCGAATGCGGTTTTTCCGCTTTCAAAGACGCGAAGTCGTTCGTCTTGATTTTGATCTGTCCGCGTTCAAACTCCGCGTAATATGGATTGTTATATCTGTCCGCCAGCCAGAAGTGCATGCCGTTGGAAATATATGACGAATTGGAATCGGCAAAATTGAACGACTTTCCATCTGGAGTTGTAATCGCCATCTGGGAATCGACGGTAATGTCAAATCCCTGGACGTTTGTAATGCCGAAATCCGTTCCCAGCGACGATTCAAGCGTATTGACAAAAAAAGACGTATACAGAAGCGTATAGAGCCAGTAGGCGGGACCTTCTTTCCAAATCCCGTCCGGCGCGAAAGACGCCATCGCCGTTGGAACTGTTGTAATCGACTGATGCAGAATATTGTTCGCGATTTCCCGCTTTTCCGGCGGGAGAGCGTCGGCAATCGCCAGGGCGCCCATCGCCATGCCGCCGTTACAGACCTGATTCCAGTTATAGGCGGATTTTCGCCAATAATTCACCTTCAAGCTGGGCAGAAGACCCTTCTCGTAAATGGAGTTGACCAGCAGCTCCTTTTCGCTGTCCGTCAGAGAGTCGTAAAACCAGTCGTAGCCGATAGCGAACGCCGCCGTCATTTCCGCCGTGTCGAGAAAGTGCGACGGGTTCCAGTCCTTAAACGCGGCGGCGGCTTGAAGCTCTTTCATCGCCCGGGCTTTATACGCCGCTTTCTTTGCCGGGTCGTCTGTCATGCGATACGCGCCCGCCAGCGTCAAAACCTTTCGTAAACAAATTCGACATTGCGTCAACAGACGCGGTCCGATGATAATGTATCCAACGGTTTCCGGGTCGTTAACCAGCTCGTCCGCTTCGAGCATCTGATTTTGAAGCAGCTTTTGAAGAAACTCGTCTTTCTGAACCAGCTCCTTGACTTCCGCTTCCCGCTGCGGGGTAATCAGAATTCGCGGATGAGCCGGATTGAGCTTGGAAAAGTAATCTGGAACGTCGTCAGCAAACGCCGGCGTGCTTGCCATAGTAGCGACAAAACCGAGAATAAGCAGGGCAGGGCAAAGGGGATTTTTCATGATAGACTCCGTAGGGGGATAGGAAGGATTTAAAATGATATACTAACTTGATATCGTTTTATATCTATTCTAACCCTCTACAGTGTCAAAAGCAATAGCCCCGGGGGGAAATTTTAGAAATTACTTTCTTTTCCGCCAGTACAGCAGCCCAGCAGCGCCGAGTATCATCAACGCCCATGTCGACGGTTCCGGAACAGCGTTGGCGTCCAGCGTTGCGTAGACGGTGTCGCCGTTGACGGTCAGATTCCAATAGTACGCGCTTCCCTCGGATAAAAGATCGTTCCAGAAAGAGGCGTTCTCGTAACCGCCGTCAAACGCTCCGCTCGATTTGACAATAATCGGATACGTTGCGCCTGGCTGAACGGACTCAAAGGTCAGATCGAGAACAGATTT
>JAZRTH010000600.1:0-14354 GCA_045651945.1 Thermoguttaceae bacterium | reverse complement strand
TAGGGCACGCGTTGACGGCGAAACTCCGTTTCAAAGGCGCGGGGCTGTTCGTTGGTGCGAAAGAGAATTGCGAAGTCCGAAGGACGTCTGCCGTTGTCGATTTGCAATTTGATTTCTCGCACGACGCGAAGGGCTTCTGTTTCTCCGTCGTCCATTTGGAGAATGCGCGGACGTTCTCCGGATCGCGTCGCTTCCAGAACTTTGGGATGTCGAACGCGGTTGAATGCAATGAGACGATTTGACCACTCGATAATCTCGTTGGTTGACCGATAGTTTGTAACCAGCTGAATGACTTTCGCCTCGGGCCAGTCGTTTTGGAATCGAAGAATGTGCGTTACTTCCGCGCCGCGCCAGGCGTAAATGGACTGGTCGTCGTCGCCGACAACGCACAGGTTGCGATGTCGCTGCGCCAGCGTTTTGACAATCTTGTACTGCGACTGGTTTGTGTCCTGGTACTCGTCAACAAGAATGTGGTCGAAGCGTTCCGATTCCGCCTGCGCGACTTCCGGGAACTGCGTAAACAAATCGTCGGTGAGCAACAGCAGGTCGTCGAAGTCGACAGCGCCTGCCGCTTTGAGTCCGTCCTGATAATGCCGATAGGCAACGGCGGCAAGATGCTGTTTGTCGTTTTCTGCAACCCGGCCAGCGTCGCGAGGTCGAATGCCCTGCGTCTTCCATGCGCCGATCTGGTTTACCAAATCCGACGGCTTGAGAGCGGTTTCCGGACAGTGAATCTCTTTGAGAACCTGACGAGCGAGGCTTTCCTGATCTCCGCGGTCGCGAATGGCGAATTCGTTGGGATATCCCAGATGATGAATGTTGCGTTTCAGGATTCGAACGCAAAGAGAATGGAACGTTGATATTTCCGGCACGGCGACGCCGCGCTGACGCGACCCGGTTAAGCCGAGCGTTTGCATAACGCGGTCTTTCATTTCCTTTGCCGCCTTGTTGGTAAACGTAACCGCCAGGATTCTCTGCGGCGCGACGCCGTGCTGAATCAGGTTGGCGATTCGCATTGTTACCACTCGCGTCTTGCCTGACCCTGCTCCCGCCAAAACCAGCAGCGGTCCGGATAACGTATCGACAGCCTCTTGCTGTTGAGGATTTAAACCCATATCAGTATCGTTTGAATATTCAAATTATGGCTCTTACGGTAAGTTGGCGCCTATTAGTGTGAAACAGCTTTTAGCTTCTAGCTTCTAGCTCCTAGCTTTTGATGTTAGCCTCTGACTTTAAAAGCTAAGCCTGGAGGTTCAAATGTACAAACTAATAGCTAGCGGCTAATAGCTAATGGCTTCTCGGGCGCCAAATTGTCGAATGAACCCAATTTATTTGTTCGATGAAAAATAATTAGATGTATTATATTCAATTCCCAAGAAAATGGAAGGCGGACGGATGAAAGAAAGTTTTATCATTCCGGGGAGCGGACATTGTCCGCGAAAAAGGCGGGTAATACCCGCCCCCCATAATAGCATTCCAGAAATATAAGCGTTCGTATAGAGATTTACAAAAAAACAGGATTGCAATATTTGAATTGCAATCCCGCTTTGTGAATGCGATTTTCGCAGCAATCTGACAGCATTGACGAGAAACTTCTGTAACGCTGCCAGATTAAGACGCTGAGCTTATTTGGCTTCAGCTTTCTTTGTGCATTTCTTGCCACAGCAAGTCTTCTTGGCCGGAGCAGCCTTGGGGGCAGCTTTCTTGGCAACGGTCTTCTTTGCAGCCGGAGCAGCTTTGGTCGTAGCCTTCTTGGCAACGGTCTTCTTGGCAGCAGTCTTCTTAGCAGCCGGAGCAGCCTTCTTGGCAACGGTCTTCTTGGCAGCAGTCTTCTTGGCAGCCGGAGCAGCCTTGGCAGTAGCATCTTTAGGGGTTCTAGGCACAGTAAATCCTCCATCCATAGTTTGGGGAAGCCTCTTGTAAACGAACGTGACATCGACTCAATGCGATGACCGAAGACGATCCGCGTCTGTCGGAATTTAACTGGTGAGGCGTATTCCCTTGAACCTAAAAATAACGATGATCAATTTGAACAAATCGGTTTTTTGTTTTTGAAAAAAACGTTGTTCAAATTAACGCGTGTGTTATTAATAAAACAATATACCATAAATCAGAATTATGCAAGACGTCTTTCATTAAATTTCTTAAAAAAATATGAAAATACTTAAAAAAGTTTTAAAAAAGTTTTAATATGCCATTCGATTCACCTTAAAAATGAGTTGCGTATAAAAAATAAAAACGAAAATAACAATTGCATTTCAATAAAAGCAAAACGTCTAAAATGATTAATAATCAGTTTATAAAACATTTGCTTTTACATTCTGATTATGGTTTATTGCAAACAGGAAATCGCAGTAAATCAATAAACGTTAAGAACGGAATGAGCCTTGTATTTAAGAGCTGCGGCAAGGTTGCAAGGCGCTTGTTTTTATTGCGCGTTATGCGCTTGCCGCCGTTATTTGCATTTATTCAGACTGCAAAATCAAAATGGGAATATGTTATTCAAACTGCGCTGAACAGTTTATTATTTTTTGAATGGAAAAAGACAACTCGATTTTATCAAACAGATCGTAAAGCGTCTGATTGATATAAATTGTCAATCGTTTTCTTTCATGCGCTTTTTCATTGCAGCAATGGTTTTTATCAGTTTTGCTTTTGTTTGCGTAACAGGTTTGACGTATGCAGACAGGTCAAGCATTTCGTCTTCTTCTTCCGAACGGTTTCGAATTCGCTGCGCTTCTTTTTCAATGTCTTCCAGCCATGCAGGCAGCTCGAAGCCGTTGCCTTTGGGAGATTCCGTAAATTTGGCAACGCCGTCGATAAACATCTTGAATGAAACCAGGGGCTTCTTTTCCCGCTGTTCGTTGATTGCAGGTTCAATTAACGAGCATAGCTGTTCAACTTCCAACGGTCTGACAAAGCGTTCGCCAATTCTGTCGCCAATGCCGGTCATGAGCATGCCGTATTGCTTTTGCAATTGGACGTATCGTTCCCATTGAGCGTCTGCAACGTCAGAGCAGCGTTCTGCAATAGCGTGAAGCCAAAAGTCTGCCGCTTCCATTTTTCCTTCGCGAACCAAAGCGGAATGAATGGTTGCAACCGGCATGAGCTTCCATGCAATGCGGTCGTAGCTGGCTTGAAGACGCAGGAAATCAAGCAAACAAAAGAGCATTTCTCCTTTGTCGGATTGCGTTGTTGTCGAGTTGTAATCAATGTATTGACCGTAATATTCCATAATGGAATCATAAACGAGCTCTAGCCAATGGCACGCTTCCTCAAAAGAAATCTTTTGATTGCTCAAATCTTCGAGTAACGATTCTCCCAGTTCCGGTTCATCGGAATTCATGAGATTTTTCAGCCAAACGGGAACGGTTTGATGCAAAATGGCTTGAATAGATCCGTATCCCATGTGAATGGGAGAAAAGAGGTCTTTTCCGTATTTTTTTATAAAAGCCTGAAATCGAATCCATTGTTGAGTTGAACCGACGGATTCAATGGAGGAAACGCGAATCCCCTGTGAATGAGTCAACCAGCATGACAGCAGCGCTTCAGCAAGTTTTTCCAGCGTTTCTGTCAGGGATAATACAGACCAGTTTTGACGTCGATTGGCGCTGTTTTCAACAATGTTGCGAACCATGCCAAAACAGGCGACTTCGAAGATTTTGTCAAATCGGGTAATAGCTCCCATGCCAATTGGATGAGTGCGTTCAATCTGCTGACTGATGTTGAGCAAATCCAACGAGTACAACATCAACCCGAGTTTTGGCAGCGTATTGAGCAGACGCTGGATTACAATCTGAACGCCCTTTGACTGTGCAATTCGTTGAGCGCTTCCTCCGCGAGCGATGGGACGATACAAAAGCGTTTGTTCGCTTAAAACGTTTAAAAACGGCTGCCAAAGCTCATGAATCAGATCAACGTCTGAATGAAGCATTGCTTGCAGAACGCGTTGATTGAGCGTTTCCCAAGAGTTGTCTTTTTCGGAAATCGGTTCTGATTCTGTTGAAGCAAGAATTCGACAGACGTCTTCCATTTCTACAATGGTTGACACGAGCCGTTCCAGCAAAGAGTCTTTAATGGCGCGCCGCTGTTCGTATTCAAACAGAGATTGACGGGAGTCTGTTGGCGCTGGAATTTTATAATGTTCAACCTCGGTTGTCAGATAAAGCAGCTGTTGAAGTTTTTCGCGCCCGATTTTTGCCCAGGAACGCAGCGTTTCGTCTCGATCCGGATGTGCGCTGGCATAAGTTAGCGAGAAGACGGCAGACATTTTCCAAAGTCGAGCGACTGTAACCCAGAACATAAGCCGATCGTTGATTCTGTCCATCTCTCCCATTAATTCGAAGTCGGCAAGAGGATCGGCGGATTTGTCGTCCATCATATCGCTGTCGATGCCGTCGTCGGTTGTATCGCGATAGACAACATTTTCGTATGCGCTGCGAAAGACGTTGTCATCGTCGTCCTCTTCGTCCTCGTCTTCGTCCAGCGTGTTGAAGTCATCGGGATTTCCATCTTCAGAAGGCGGTTTGGGCATTCCCATAAAATTGAGAAACAAATCGTCAAAGTTGTCGTTTCCAACCGAGTCTTCTTTAAGCCCCTGTTTGAATTCGTCAAAAGAAGGAAATCCATTTTGAGAAACTTCCAGCTGAGGGATTTCCCAATAGGCGCCGGCATTGGCTTCGAGGAAATCGATAAATTTTTTCGCCGCTGACCAGCCGTCCATTGTCTCCTTGCCGCGGCGTCCTTCAATGCGGTCAATTTTTGAAGATACAAACCAGTGGTCTTCCATCCATCGCAGAATCAACGGATGAACAGAGTAGTCTCCGTCGTCCAAAAGGATTTCGTCTGACACGCTTAGCCAGTTCATCAGCAAAGCCATTGCCGCAACGTAATCTTTTTGATCCATGAGTTCTTCGATTAAAAGAGCGTACGCTTTTGTCGAATCGAAGTTCTCAACCTGAGGACGCCAAAATTTAATGTCTCCTGCCGCCGCCCCCGCTTTTTTCCAAACAGCCAGAGCGTCTGCAACCTGATTGGCGGATTCCCAGCTTTCATCTCCAGAAATGCTGTCTATGGAACTCAGGTCGCTGGAAGCGTACTGATCCCACCAGTTTGCCAGTCGATGCATATTGGCAGACAATTCTTCTTTCAATGCGTGTTTGTCGTTTGCTGACGCCTGACGCATCGTTCTGGAATAGAGATTGAAAATGGCTCCCATGAGGTTAATCAGTTCGTCAATTCGTTGGTCGGGAGTGGAATCTTCCGCAGAATGGAACAACGGAAACTGATCTCCAAAACCGAGGATGTTCCATGGGTCGACAAAAGCGCCGCACTGAATTCCGTCTTCGAGAATTGTTTCAATCTGTTTGATCATCGGCAGGACGTCGTCAATAATGTTGTCGTCCAGAAGCGAATGAGAATTCGTCAGCAGACAATCAATCTGACAACGCATTCGAGCGGAAACGCTTTTAACCAGACCGGCTCTGTCCTGAGCTGCGTCTGGATATCCCATCCATGCGTACAGCCGCGCCAGCTGAACGTTTTGCAATTGCTCTGCCCGCAATTTGGATAAGATGTGATTAAAGTACTGTCGCGCAGCGCCAAAGGGTTGACGATACGTTTTGACTTCCTCAATAAGCCGGGTTCGAATTGGTTCCGGGGATTTTTCCATCAACGATTCGTAGAAGTCGTCTCGATACTGAGCGACAATTGGCAGAAGCGTTGACAATGTCACAGAACTGTCGTGAGAATCCGGACTGGAACCGTTAATGGAGGCGCCCATGAGCATGGTGCCAGCCAGAACGGCGCCGGCTTCGTAAACCAGTTCTTCATACGGCTGGACCCCGCTGGGAATTCGACTGCAGATGGCGTCCAAAGTCGTTTGATGAATGATATATCGTCGGAATAAGCCTTTGTTGTCGACGCTGGACGCGTCCCAGGAACCGAAAGGATAATTCAATCGTCGATTGACCGGATGATCGAAATCCAGTGTGCGGACGTCGATTGCCAGTTCACGCATGTTGTCGGGATCAAAGTACGCTCTGGTTAAAATGGATTCGTCTGTATGGCGAAGAATCTCCAACGCTATGGCGCAGACGTCTTGATAAGGTCCTTTCCAAATGCCAACGCCTTCAATATAAAGCGGAATGGGCTGAAAGAATTCATGAGGGTAAGGCTGCATCTTTTGACGGTTATGCAAAACCGCCGTCGGACGATATCCTACGTAATCGTTAAGCCGATGGATGATGTCTGCCTGTTTGAAGTCGTCCCATGGGGCTTCTGCCTGAAGAACGTACTGGAACGTTCGAGCAATAAAAAACGACGTAAATAATTCGTCGTCTGTTTTATGGTATAATAAATCTTTATGAAATTCCTGGTATGCCGGCAAGACGTGATCGAACGTAAAGCTGAGCGCGCCGAGAGCCTGAGCGTTATTTTTGAAGGTAGACGACTCCTTCTGAAGATAATTAAGACCGTCTTTGAGAATATTATAAAGAAGCTGATACGTTGGAATGAAGTTTCTGGAATTAAACAGATTGGTAATCGCCTGTTCGCTTTGACTGGAAAGCGACTCGCCCTGTTCTACATACGACGAATCGCGTTCCTGCTCTGCTCGATTGAGAATGTCCAAATCGTAAAACAAATCGTCCAAATCCCGAAAGAATTTGGGGTCAAAACTTCCCGTTGAAAAGTTAAGGTAACCAAGAACTCTTTCGGCTTGTTTACGATTTTCCGGCGATAATGATGTGAATTTCATATCAGTGATATGTGAGGCATTAGGCAATAGGCAGTAGGCAATAGTACGCAAGCGACCAACGGGAGCGATTATAACACGTTTCGCGCGGGTGCGAAGCCGCAAGGGCGAGTTGATGACGTATCCAGGGAGCGGACATTGTCCGCGAAAATCAAAGGTTGATCGTTTTTGGCGGGTAATACCCGCCCCCCGTAGACCTAGTCTAACCAATCCTTCGCCGCCAGTCGCTGCGGCGTGTAAATCTCTGTAACGTAGCTGATGTCTTTGCTGATGAGCGATTCGACTTCCAGCTTGAACCCGTTTTCGAGCATCAGTTTAATTTCTGATTGCCAGGGTTTGTTGTTTTTGAACCATGGATACTCAGCAATCTGCTTGGCGCGTTTGCGGTCAGAATCGTTGAGGTTGATTCTGGCGCTTTTCGACAGCCCGCACGCTTCAAAGTCCTTGGAACGCAAACCTAAAAACTTGGCGCTGGGAATTGCCATTCGCTTGGATTCAAAAGCCAGGTTGATTGATCCCTGCTTGATAACCGAATAAATGTAGTACCCCCACGGGTCGTTATCCAACAGGCAAATAACCGGCAGGTTGAGTTCCTTGTTCATGCGGTAGAGCAAACGTCTCATGCCTCGCGGCGGCTGTCCGGAACCGTGAGTGAGAATGCAGTTGTGCTTCTTCCAAAACTTGTCTTCGTTAAAGCGCTGCCAGACGGTGTCTTTTTCTACATGGAGAATAAAGTCCGCCTTGCAGTTTTTGAACTGAATTACGTCCGGCTCGACAATTGACGGAACCGCGTACCCGCCGGACCCCATTCGAGCGCAGTCAATCGTGTCGCCTTTATCGACAATCTGAATCATGCCGACCATGGCGCCGCGGGTTTGAGCGTACAGGTGCATCTCTTCTCGCAAACATTCCAGCAAGACCTCGCAGTCTTCGATAATCGGGTCGGACTCGCCCTGATCGTTGAACGTCTCTTCTTTGGCGTGTTCGATGGTGTGCTTCATTAAATAATACAGACCTCGAATAGAAGTCGTTTTGCCCTGACGAATCAGTTCAGACGTTCCAGACGCGACGAGCATGGTTTGCATAAACGCCTTCGCTTGCGACAGGTTGAACAGCTGCCGGGTCGTAGTGCGGTCGCCCATCTGGATAATGCGCTTTTTCTCGTCAAACCAGACGTTTGACAGGCTTCTGGACGGAATATACATTTCCGGTTCGCCTACTCCGTTAGCGGCGTTAACAACGCTGTTAGCCAATCGGTTGAGCGCTTCAAGAGTTCGCGTATCCTTCTCGTTGAGCTTAACGGCGCGCTTGCGGGTTTTGGGAGTTGGTTCAACCGGTTCGGATGGATTGGTTTTCTTCTTCGCCATGGAATATATTTAAATGTTATTGGTGAATGATTCCTGCTTTGCAGTCTAAGACGAGAGGGACTCCAATTCCCCGCTCGCTATTATTAATTGTCTTGATTATACCTGAATTGTTGTTAAGTTCAAGGGAGAGCCGGAAAAGTCCTGATAATGGGCTCTCGCTGTTCTCTCAACGTCAAAAAAGAAATGTGAGAAACGGCTGTCGCCGAAAAGTTAGCGGCTTTTGAGAAGAAATCAATATTGGCAAGAACGCAATAAAAAAAGAAACCACGGACGAGATTCCGTGGTTTCGTGATTTGACTTTAAATCGTAAAAATGATGCGGCAAGTTTAACAATATGGAATCTGGAAAATAATAATTCCCGGATTGTCTTGTTTTACTTTCGCTTTCGGAAGTACAGCAGTCCAGCGGCGCCGAGAATCAGCAGCGCCCAGGTGGACGGTTCCGGAACAGCGTTAGGATCGGGAACTGCCATGAGCAAACCGGCAGGGCTTAACATCCACGCGTCGCCGTAGCTGTACCATTCGGGGAATTCCAGGGTCATGCCAGAGACGTCCATGGTTCCGTTGTTTACGGTGAAGATCTGGAAGGTTTCAAGCGGACCCTGATCGTCTGTGAAATTGACAAACAGAGTTCCGTTGAGATCCAGGTCGCCGTTAGTAACTGTAATCGTATCCCAAACGTTGTTGGCCTGGTCAACGTCAATGACAATTTTTCCATCGCTGGTTTGAGTGTAATTTCCCAAAATTTCAGCTGCAACGATTGTGGAAACTCCGGGATAAAGAACGCCGCCTTTCTGGTTCAGATCGCCATTGACGGTTTTAATATCCATTCCGCCGCCAGTCCAGTCCAAACTGTCAGCCTGTGGAATTGTGATGCTCGGCGACGTAACCATACCGCCGGTAACTTTCAAGGTCGAGCCGTTGTCTTTAATAACAATCGGGTTGGCGTTGAGCTGACCGCCGGAAACCTCGACGTAACCAACGTCTGAATTGCCGATCGTCAGTTCTTTGGTAACGTTCAACTGACCGTTGTCTTTGATGAAGACTCTGCCTTCAGATCCCGCATTGAAGCTGATTCTGGCGGCGCTGGAGAGGTTCATGACGCCGTCTCCTTCAATGGTCAGCTGACCGAAAGAGCCGTTTTCACGACCAACGCGAAGGCTGACCAGGTTGACTTCGCCGCCGGAAATCTTGGCGTAACCGTAACCGCTGTAACCAACGTTGATTTCATTGCCGTCTGTTGTGGCGAGAATGTCGAGCGTTCCGTCTTTCATTTCGAAATAACCGGTTGCGTCAGCAGCATACCCGATATCGAGTTTTTTCAGTTTAGCGTATCCGCCGTCAATTTTAAGCGTTCCATATCCGCCAGCGTAGTAGCCAAGCTGGGTTGTATTTTTCTCAACAATAAGCTGACCGCCTTCAAGAACATCCACTTCCCCTGTACCGTAGCGGCCAATGCGGAACGTGTTGCCTGAATTGGGAAGAGTTAAGGTTCCGTTAGAAATGGTAACTTTTCCTTCTGACCCAGCGCCGTATCCAACATTAGCTAATCCGGAAGCAGTAACGCTTCCTCCGGTAATGTTCATCGTACCTTTACCGAGGTCGGCAATGCGGAGCTCGCCGTTTCCGGTAAACGTTCCGCCTTCAACATTAAGCTCGCCTGTAGCTCCTGCGTATTGACCAACATTGACAATGTCGGCAACCGTAACTTTTGCATCGTTTTTAAGGGTCATTGTACCGTCGCCGTATCTGCCAAGGCGAAGTTCGCTGTTTCCATTTACGGTAGCTCCGTCAATGGTAATCTTGCCAGTTGTCCCCGCTTCGTAACCTGCAATAATGTTGCCAGCAGCGGTGATTTTGGTGTTAGCGCCGGAGATATTAATAGTCCCGTCAGCTCCATTATAAATGCCGGCGTACATGACGTATTCCAAATTAATCGTTCCGCCAGAAATGTTGGCAACGCCTGTACCAGTGTCGCCAACTCGCAGGTCGCCAGCGGTTAAAATACCGCCTGTCATATTGAACGTTCCAGTTGATCCGGCGGCAGTGCCGACGTAAAGATGAGACGTTCCCGTATTAATCAACCCGCCGTCCATCAGATTTAACGTGCCTATAGAGCCAGATTCATTGCCGACATAAATATTGTTCTTGTTCGTGTCGACATAGCCATTTTTAACGGAAAGCGTACCGGTTCCTTTATTGCCAACCCAAACTTTTAATGAGTTAACCGTTCCACCGTCAACGTTAAGCGTTCCGTCTCCTGTGGAGTTGTAACCAATGTGAATGTCTTTAGAGGAACTGTCAAACGTTGACCCAGACAGGACGTTCATCACGCCTGTTCCAGACTGTCCAATACGAGCGGTGTGATCAGGAACCGTTACTCTCGCGCCGTTTTGCAGAGTTAGCGTTCCGGTGGATCCGCCATGGTTTGCAACGTACAGGTATCCGCTCGTAGATAGGGTTGTAGAGCCGTCCAGAATCAAGGTTCCGGTTCCGTAATTTCCAACCCCGATGTCGCCAGGAACGCTAAGCGATGTATTAGTCAAAGTGGCGGTTCCTGTTCCAGCTGGTCTGCTGTCGGCTTCGTTTCCGCCAATGTAGAGGGCGCCCGACGTAATCGTCATAGAAGCGTTAGTTGCATTCAACGTTCCAGTACCGATATTTCCAACGATAATGCCTTTTGACGTAGTAGATCCGTTGTTAATGTTGAGAGTTCCATTGGAGCCGTCGTCGTATCCAAGATAAATCTCAGCGCCGGTAAACGAAGAACCCGATTCGATGTTAAGAACGCCGGGACCAGATTGACCAACTCGAATGGAGTGCTTAGGTACGGACAACGACGAGTAGTTTTTCAATGTAACTGTTCCGTCTCCCGCGGCATTAGTTCCAACGTACAAATATCCATCGGTACTTTCAATTGAGGAACTGTCCAGCGTGAGCGTACCAGTTCCGCTTCTTCCGACGTTAATGTCGCCTTTGGTAGAAACGCTGGATCCGCTGTTGAGATTGGCTGTTCCGGTTGCGCCGGTATGGTTTGCAACGTAAAATGCGCCGTCATTGGTTATCGAAGCCGCATTGAGCGTGAGCGATCCATTACCGTTGCTTCCAACGTTGACGTCGCCGGCAAAATATTGACTAACGCCGTTAAACGTTGCCGTTCCGTCAGAACCCGCTTCATCGCCAAGGAGAATGCCGTTTGCCGTTAGCGTTCCGCCGGACATGGTAAAATTGCCTGTAGACCCGGATTTACTGGAAACAACAAGGTTTTTCTCGCCAAGGTTGACATATCCAGACTCTAAACTGAGAGTTCCGTCGCCAGCGCGGCCGACTCGTAAATCGTTGGAAGTGTACGTGAACGTTCCGCCTCTGACAACCATCGAGCCTTTTGAACCGGCATCGTATGCGAGGTTTGTCCAGCCAGCGCTTTGGATGAATTCCCCTCCGAAAAGATTGACCGTTCCAGCGCCAGCAGCGCCGATTCTCAGACCAGTACTGGAGTTAACAAGTCCGTCGACCATTTCGAGAGTTCCTTCTGCCCCTGAATTATGACCGATAAACAACTCCAGCGGCGTGTTTAACGTTCCACCGGACATGTTGTATTCTCCGTTGGCTCCCGATTTGTAACCGATTGACATGTATTTGTTGTCTCCATCGGAAATCGTATTGAGTGTAACAGTTCCTCCGGTTTGATCAACAGCGCCTGCGGAATCGTATCCGACGCGGAATCTGCCAAGGAACTCCAAAGAGCCGTCTGAAATGGAAATATTCGCGCCGTTTCTCATGGAGTAGTAGTTCTTTTTAATCAGGGCAGAACCGCCGCTGATGGTAAGATTGTTATCCAAGTAATCGACTGTGCCGTCTGAACCGGAAACGGTCAACGTACCGTTATTCATGACCGTCGTTTGACCAAGGTTCTGCAGGCAGTCGGTAATGACCTTGATTTGAGCGGTATTACCCGTTCCGCCGATTATCAAGCCCTGAGAGCCGGATGGAACGGAAGGCGTTGTGCCGGAATAGAGTTCAATTTCATTCCCGAACGTGTTTTGAACCCAAACGGTAGTGTCCGACGACATGGGGGCGACAATGGTTGCCGCGTCAATTGACCCGGCGCCTTCGTCCGGAACGGTAACGACTTCAGCGTAAGCCCAAGCGGACATTGTTACAACCAGAAGTCCAACAAACAAACGATATGCGTTTTTCATAACTAAACCTATTGCGTAGGTAAATATAATTAAAAATATGTGATGAATACAAGCCCCTTTTCAAGAGACCTATATACACTAATACTACTTTACTATTAACCATTATAACATATATTTAAAAAGATTTGCAACTAAAAAGGGAAAAATGAAAGAAAAAGTTAAAAAAGATTGCTCTGATATGACAGATATAATAGACAATAAATCGGTCTTTGAACTTAGAATTGAGGGTTCCGCTCAAAGAGGATTAAACAAAAAAGCGAAAGTTCCGCTAATGCGTCGCTCTCGCTTTGCGCTTTTCTTCTACACTTTAAGCGTAACTACGCTCACTGCGTTTGCTTCGTTACCACCTTTCAATTCTTTCTTTTCCGCCAGTAGAGCAGTCCCGCAGCGCCGAGAATCATCAGCGCCCAAGTTGACGGTTCAGGAATTGCGTTATGGTCGCCGAAGGTAAGCGTTCCGTCTGCGTTGAGCCAGTAGATAAAGGAAATTCCTTCGTCGTTAACCAGTGTCAGGTTGACGTTGTCGATATTGTACAATCCTTCTGGATCGTCGGCTAAGAGCCAATCAAGCGTTACCACCTGACCGAGGAAGTCGCTGGCGTTGTCCAGGTGAACTGTCAGGTTGAGCGGATTGGCAAGCGTCAACTCTCCGTCAAAGCCGCTGAAGTCCAGCTTGTCCATGCCCGTCTCTTTCTCGGTTGTGTAAGCGTCCAGAAAGAGCGTACCTCTCAAAATAACTCTTCCATCGCCTTCAATAGCGACGGTAGTCGGCAATTCGTCATCTTCATATCCGGGGTCAAGAATCGTTCCTTCGCAAACTTCCAGCGCGCCGCTGTTGAGTACGATAGACGACATGTGAAGGTTAGTCGTATTGCCAGGATTGTCAATCTTGACCGTTGTACCAGGACCGTCGACTATCAATTCGTCTAACGATCCCAGTTCAGAATTCGTCAAAACGAGCGTTCCGCCGCCTGTAACCGTCAAAGCGGGTTGTGTTGCGCTTCTCTTGGGAACGATGTTAATAGCTTCCCTTTGAGTGAACGTTGCGCCTGGGCTGATGCCGATAGTCGCGTCGTTAGTCAGCGTAATTGGGACGCTGGAATCCAGACTCTTGACAAACAGCATTGCGCCGGAACCGTCTCCAACGCCTGCGATGTTAAGACTGCTCAGCTCACGAATGCCAGCGTAATCAGCGTTGGAATACGTCGAATTGAGCAGCAACTGTCCCGTTCCGGAGATCGAAACGTTTCCGGAGGGCGAGCTGTCTGAACCGTATATAGCGTTGGTAATTTCAACGACGCCGCCGGTAATATTGAGTTGAGCGGAATCGCCAGCGTTGGCGCGCCCGAGTTTAATGTTCTTCGCTTTAACCTTGCCGCCAGAAACCTCAATCGTTCCGGTAGAATCGGTTCCTGTTGCAATGGTCAAAGTATTTGTCGTTGTAAAGACGCCGTTGGAGATTTCAATCGTTCCATTAGAAGATTTGCCAGTAGCAACGTCAATCGTATTGGTCGTTGAAAAGGTTCCGCCGGAAATTTTAAGCGTTCCCACAGAGCTTTCCCCGGTTGCCAGAGACACAGTTCCGTCGGTTGTGAAGCTGCCATTCGTCATGGTAAACTTGGCTGCTGATTTTTTGGCAGTTGCAATGTAAGTAGGTCTGCTATTATTGATTTGAATTTTACCGCCATTTAATTCCAACTCGCCAACAACGCTTTCTGTACCATCTTGACCAACATGCAAACCGCCGCTGTCGCCGCCGACCTGTACGTTTCCGCTATTGATAACGACCTTTGCAGAGGGCTTGGTATTATCAGAAGAAGCGACATTGCCGATTGTAAGTCGGCGGGTAACATTGAGCGTTCCGCCATTGACTTCCAAATACGCTGGATCTGATTCCGTACCAGCAATGACAAGGGACTTGCCGCTTGCGGTTTGGAAAGTTCCTCCGTTGACAATGAGCGTTCCGTTCATTGAAATATCCCCGCTTCCGTATGTTGTAGTTCCGCCGTCATTAACCAATATATGTCCTGACG
>JAZRTH010000599.1:0-2149 GCA_045651945.1 Thermoguttaceae bacterium | reverse complement strand
ATTCGCCGTTAGGCGAACTTTCTTTTCCTGCATAATCGTCCGACGTCGCCCGCTCACGTCTGACGCTCGTTGACAAAATTCACTCAACAGCCCCATGCTCTTTGAGCCATTGAACCATTTTCGGATAGCCAACTTCTTCAGCAAGATTCAAAGCCGTCTTTCCGTCATTGTTTTTAACGTTGACATCAAAACCCTGCTTAACCAGCCATGGAACCAGATCCATGTTATTTTTTTCAGCGGCGCAATGCAAAACCGTCATTCCGCCGTTATCTTTCGCGTTGACGTCTGCGCCATGGTCAATGAGCCACTGAATCTGCTCCGGTTTCTTGTCTGAGGCTTCAGAAAGCACGGCGGTCATTCCGCCATTGTCCCGGGAATTGACGTCCATGCCCTGTTCAATGAGCCATTGAACCGTTTCCCAACAGTTAAAATGATTGGCGGCAAAAAGCAGGGCGTTTTTGCCGTCGTTGTCTTTTTCATTAACGTCCAATCCCTGTTCAATGAGCCACTGAACCAGTTCCAGAGAATCGCTGCCGGCGGCGTAATGCAAGACGGTTTTTCCGTCTTTGGTTTTGGCGTTGACGTCCAATCCCTGTCCAATAAGCCATTGAACCAGTTCCAAAGAACCGCTGTAAGCAGCATAGTGCAAAGCGGTTTTTCCGGAATTGTCTTTTGCATTGACGTCCGCGCCTTGTCCAACCAGCCATTGAACAAGTTCCAGATTTTCACTTTGAACAGCGTTATGCAAGACGGTTATTCCGAAATCGTCTTTTGCGTTGACGTCAGCCCCTTGTTCAACAAACCACTTAGTGATTTCCAGATTGCGGCATCGAACTACTCTATGCAATACAGCGCCTCCGCGCTTGCTTTTTGCATTGACGTCCGCGCCCTGTTCGACCAGCCATTGAACCAGTTCCAAAGAACCGCTCAGAGCGGCGTAATGCAAGATCGAGACGTTGCGTTCGTCTACTGCGATGACGTCCAATCCCTGTTTAACCAGCCATTGAGCCAGTTCCAAAGAACCCATTTGAGCGGCAATATGTAACAGCGTCCTGCCTTGACCATCTTTGACGTTTACGTCGAGTCCCTGTCCAATGAGCCACTGAACCAGTTTCAGATTACCGCTGCCGGCGGCTGCATGTAAAATCGTTTCGTTATATTCATCTTTTGCATTAACGTCCAAACCATGTTCCACCAGCCACTGAACCAGTTCCAAAGAACCGTTTTCGGCGGCGGAAAACAAGACGTTCCTTTTGAAATCGTCTGTTTGGTTGACGTCCGCTCCTTGTTCAATGAGCCACTCAACGAACTCCATGCAGCCGTTAAGAGCGGCGACCTGCAAGGGCGTCATTCCATTGTAGCTTTTTATATTTATATCAGCCCCATGTTCAATCAGCAGCTTGGCGATTTCCCGGTCGCCTATTTCGGCTGATTTATAAATGGGCGTTTCCTCGAAGACCTCTTTTGCATTGACGTCTAACCCCTGTTCCAGCAGCCATTGAACCAGTTCCACAGAACCGCTTCGGGCGGCGGAATGTAACAGCGTCCAGCCTTCACGGTCTTTGACGTTGACGTCCATTCCTTGTGAGATCAGCCACTCAACCAGTTCCAGATTGCCGCTTCGGGCGGCGGGCTGCAAGATTGTTATTCCCAAGCTGCTTTTTGCATTGACGTCTAACCCTTGCTCTACCAGCCACTGTACCAGCTCCAAATTGCCGCTTCTGGCGGCGGAATGTAACAGCGTCCAGTCTTCTCGAGCTTTTACATTGACGTCCGCGCCCTGTTCCAGCAGTTCCTTTACCCGATTCAGACTTCCAGTCAGAGCCGCGTAATGAAGGACGTTTTCTCCAAATGCCGAACAATAGGAGAAATCAAAACTGCCGGTTTGAAACATCTGCTCAAAACGCTCGACGTCTTCTTCATCCATTATTTCTTTTAAATCAATCATTTCAATTTCCCCGTTTTACAATTGCACAATCGGCGTAAATGCGTGTTTGACAATATTTGTTCTTTTTGTATTCCTTTTTTCGTGGGGTAAAACCACGGCTAGAAATATTGAACCGTTGACGCGGTTCTTTGCAGGCGTTGCCTGCACTTGAAAAAACTTTCGGTCGCCAGCAAGCTGACGACCTTTTAGGGAAGTTTTTTC
>JAZRTH010000598.1:0-4791 GCA_045651945.1 Thermoguttaceae bacterium | reverse complement strand
GTGGATGATCTGCCGATGCAGGTTCGAAACATCCACATTGTCGAAGTCCACCAGACCCAGCGTGCCGACTCCCGCCGCCGCCAGATAAAGCGCCAGCGGCGCGCCCAGCCCACCGGTGCCGACTATCAACACCTTCGACCCCTTGAGTTTCTGCTGTCCCTCGATGCCGATCTCGGAAAGGAGCAGCTGACGGCTGTACCGCGTGAGGTCGTCGTGCGTCAGCTCCGCCCATCGTTCTTCAGGGACGATGCTTGGAATGGGTTTACTCATGGATCAATATCCTCCTGCAATGGCGGGCACGATCATTACGGTTGCGCCTGCGGCGACCGGCGTGTCGAGTCCGTTGAGTTTCTTGATGTTGGTCCCGTCGACGAAGACGTTTACGAATCCGCGCAGGTTTGTATCGTCCTCATAGATCTGATGTTTCAGGTCTGGATACTGTGCAGCGACATTGGCGAGGGCTTCTCCGACGGTGGCGCCTTCCGCCTCGACTTCGGACTGACGGTCTACGAACACTCTCAATGCGCTTGGGATCAAAACATTTACGCTCATCTTTCGTTCTCCTTATAATTTTCTAATTAAGGTTCGATTTCCAATTCTTCACTGTCAAACGCCTCGCGGCTGAGTTGCAGCTGCCAGCTTGTCATCAGCTCCGGCTGCCCTTCCGCCACGCGCAAAATAATATACGAATAAAACGGCAGCGCGTGGTCGCGGTCGTAGTCTGAGGGACGCGCCGGATGATCCGGATGCGAATGGTAGAACCCGACGATATCGAGTCCCAGCTTCCTCGCTTCCAGTTCCGCCTGCACCATATCTTCCGCCGTGATAAGAAAACGGTGATACTGTTCGCCGCTTTCACGCGCATTGTCGATGGGCTTGAGCGCCTTGACTGCATGACCGCCGTCAACTTCGCTCCCAAAGAGGATGCCGCAGCATTCGTTGGGATACGCTTCCGCACCCGCCGTCCTGATTTTTTCTTCGATTTCTTTGGTCAATTTCAGCATTTTCCCGCCTCCCAGAATTCTCCGGAAAGATACCGGTTTCCGTTGTCACAGAGTATTGTAACAACCACAGAACCCTTCGGCAGCGTTTGAGCGAGTTTCAGCGCCGCCGCTACGTTCGCCCCGGAACTGACGCCGACCAGTACCGCTTCCTCCCGAACCAGCCGCCGGCTCATGGCGTACGCTTCTTCGGTCGAAACCTCCACCTTGACGTCGGCTATGGACTCGTCGAAGAAACCGGGGTGAATGGTGGAAGCCATGTGCTTCATTCCTTCCAGACCATGGAACGGGGAATCCGGCTGCATCAGAACCGACTTGACCTCCGGGTTGAGATGTTTCAGACCCCGGCTTGTTCCCATAAACGTGCCCGACGTTCCCGTGCCTGCTACGAAATGAGTTACGCGATGTTCAGTCTGTTCCCAGATCTCCACTGCCGTCCCCTCGAAATGGGCTTTCCAGTTGGCGTCGTTGTTATACTGATCGGGATAGAAATACTTTTCCGGATGTTCCGCCACCAGTCTCCGGCACTCGTTATAAGCGCCGTCTGAGCTTTCCAGCGGGTCGGTTTCGATGATCTCCGCGCCGTAAAGACGAATCAGTTTCTTGCGCTCTTCTGTAGCGTTGGCAGGAAGACACAGCGCCACCTTGTACCCCAGCGCAGCTCCCAGCGCGGCGTACGCTATGCCCGTATTCCCGCTGGTTGCGTCGATGATGGTCTTGTCATGCGTTAATAAACCCCGGGCGATACCGTCCAGAATCATCGCCTTCGCCGCCCGGTCCTTAACCGAACCGGTCGGATTGAAATATTCCGCTTTCGCATACAGTTCCACGCCGTCCAGTTCCCGGCTGATGGCGGGCAATTTCAACAGCGGAGTCCCGCCGACCGTTTCAAATACCGTTTTTCCCAAATTCATTACGCACCTGATTCCATTTAATCACTACTATTATATAGTAATGTATATTGCATTAAAAAAATGAAACGGAACGATTCTTTCGTCCTGTTTAAGGCGATATTATATACCTCCTGGATTTATTTGTCAAGGGGGAATAATTACAATAAATAGTAGTATATATTTGTCTAGTTTTCTCTCTGTTTGATTTTCAATTCGTTCATCGACCTTTTCCGGCTGCGGCAGAATGTTACAGAAACCGTGACAGAATTTGGCAATTAAAAATCAGCGCCGGAATCGTTTTCGATGAGGTCTGCCAGCAGACTCAATCCCGTATTTCTGCCAATTCCTTTCTGCAATGGGGAGAATCCCCGCGACGTCCCCAGTTGATCTCTTCGCCGATGGCGAGCGCCCGGTAGTACAGACAATTACGGCATTTCGTCGAATTTTCTTCCAGACACGGCTTGTTTTCGTAAAGCCGATAATTTTTCCGGTACTCCGTGTCGGTAACGTTGGGCATCATCACGTTCGCCCCGTCTCACTTGCGGCGGAAGCCTCCAAAAATCTTCTGAACGTGGAAAGCCCGTTCGCCCCGCTGGTTCGCGGACGTGTCGTCCGCCGAAGCCTCGAAGTCCCGCCTAACCCCCTCCGTCGCAGCCGAAAACCGTTCTGGATCGCGGATAAAATCCGCCATACACGACTTAAACACTCTCTATTTTCTCTATTTTTTCAAAATTTTTCACTTTTTTTCAAAAATTTTCCCATTTAGCGCTTTTCAATTGCCGAATTGAGTGTATAATACTATTAATTGTAAATAGACGATATTTTATTTTGCGCCCGGGCGTACCGTCGCAAAAGTCGTTTCAATAACCGTTTACCAGTTTTACCCACTAGAGAAGGAGTAAAATAATGCTCAATCCTAAAGGCTGCCCATTCCTCCCCCCCCCCGCATTTTAACACATTTTTGTTTGAGTTTTGCGGTTCTCTTTGTCAACGTTCTTACGCTGACGTTTTCTATCTATTCTGGAACTACTCTTGCAGACGAGAAAACGTTTACAACGTTCTTCAGCGATAACTATTCCAGTAATCATACAGGCAATAGAAGAAACGCTGATATCAGCCAAAATCCCGCAATTGACGGCGCTGACCGTTTTACAGGAGGTTGTTTGGGCGGATTAAATTACTGGGGTGATTTTAATTCTTCAATGGATTGGAGATATCGAATTCAGAGCAATGAGCTTTGGGCGGCTGGTAATACTAAATCATCTGAGAACGTCCCTAATACTTTCATTGGACCGGATTATAGTTTTGGTTCTAATTTGGGCATTACAACTATTACAGAAGAAGGGGGAACTCGAACCTATCGTTTGAGTTTTGACGTTAGAAATCCATCTTCTTCTTGGGCAGGCATACAATTGGGATTATCTGCCAATCAGCGTGGTTCTTATATCACAAGCAGTTCTGGGATAGGATTTATTATGTCGCCTTCTGGCGGTTTTGAGTTATTTGATAATAGTTCATCGAAGCTCTCGGGTAATTATACATATCAAGCCACTAACCATGTTGTCGTTGAATATGAAACGGCAGGATTCACTTCTGCAAACAAAGCTACGGTTAATGTGTATGTTGACGGCGCTCAAATAATTAGCAACTATGTAACAACAACCGGATTAACCGACAATTATTTTCAGTTAATCTCAAGATCGACTGGAAATACATCATTAGTTGTTTACTATGACAATCTTGTAGTTGAATCGACTGCTAATACCGTTCTGGACGTTTCAAATCCTTTAATCAGTTTGAGTAGAGAATGGCAAATCAACGGACTGGACAAGCAAGGGATTAAATTTCTTTCTAACCGAAGCGATTCCAGCGAAGCAGAACATACAGGCAATTTAGTTCTCAGTAATAATGGCGGTTTTATTAACGTTGCTTCCGGTTTAACGCTCCTTCAGTCAGGCGGCATTACCGGACAATACACTCTTACCAAGACCGGCGCTGGCACGCTTCAAATCGACGCCGCTCAAAATGCTGTTGACGTGAAAAGTTTAGTCATTTCCTCTGGTCGGTTGGATATGAAAGAGTATTTCAAAGGCGACCTTGAAATTAACAACACCGCAACGTTCTCGCCGGGCAATTCGATTGGAACGCTATATCAGACAGGCGATTTTACTTTAGACGAAGGCGCGACGCTGTTGCTGGAAGTTGGAAAAGACGGTCAGGGCGATATTCTGACGGACGTTCTGAATGTAACAGGCGACACAACGTTTGAAGACAGGTCAATTATTAAAATCGCGTTGGATTCCAGCTATGATAACGCCTTTGAAGACGGCGAACAGGTGGATATTCTGCTCCCGACTGGAATTAAAGGCGGCGACGGAAACGCGCTCAATATGGATAATCTTGTTTTCCAGTCGAGTCTGTTTGATCTGGTTGGGTACGATGCTGGTACAGGCTATTTGTCCGTTGTCTATTCCGCCCCGGCTGCTGGCGTTCCTGAACCGTCGACGTGGGCGCTGCTGTTACTCGGCGCTGCGGGGCTGCTGTACGTTCGGAAACAAACTCGAAAATAGTCGTTACGCTTAGGCGAGCCACGGGTGTAAACCCGTGGGTGTGAGCGAAGCGAACGTAATAACGCTCTAGCGGGAGGGAACTCCCGCTTTTTCTTTTGCGGACTTACGTCCGCGATCCAGTATGTTTTCCGGCTGCGGCAGAATGTTACAGAAACCGTGACAGAATCTGGCGCTTGGAAATCAGCGTCGGAATCGTTTTCGATGAAGTCTGCTAGCAGACTCAATCCCGCATTTCTGCCGATTTCTTTCTGCAATGGGGAGAATCCCCGCGACGTCCCCAGTTGATCTCTTCGCCGATGGCGAGCGCCCGGTAGTACAGACAATTAC
>JAZRTH010000597.1:0-2181 GCA_045651945.1 Thermoguttaceae bacterium | reverse complement strand
GGCGCACAATCAGCGACCCGACATCAACGGCGGACATTTGATGTTCTATCACAATTTCGCCCAGACGAAAGATTTCGTCGTTGCCAACAACCGCTTTTTGCGGTCAACGGAAGTCTGCCTCCGCATGGAAAACGACTGGCGATCCGGCTTGACGATGAAAGATAACGTCTATACCCAGACAGAAAACCGCCCGGTCATCCGCTGGCTTGTCAAGACGTACTACGGCGTTGACGACTTCGGGAAATACCAGCAGGAAACCGGCATGGACAAGACTTCGACAGCGACTAAAGAGTAGGCAAGCTGAGAAGTAGTTAGGATTGAGGAGTTGACGCTCCGCGCTCCCCGTTAGTTATGAGCAGGTCAACTAGTTCACGGATTTTACGGATTAGACGGATTTTCACCGATTGGTTAATTGACAAATCAATCATCATCCACGCATCATTGGATTTTTAAACACGAAAAACACGAAATAAGCGAAATTTACGAAAATGAAAAATGTTAAAAAACTTTCGTTTGTTTCGTTCTTTTCGTGTATTTCGTGTTAAAAAAATATTTAGTTCATAGACGCCAACTTGTCGGATGAACTTAATTTTCCCTTTCATTTTACCAGAGGTTTATTCATGAAAAAGATTCACCTTGCACTGATTGTAACAGCGGCTTTTGCAGTCGCGATTTCCCTTGTTTATGCTGAAGGGTTTATTAACGACGGCGAAAGAGTCGGGTACGACAACACGCCCAAGCAGCCGTGGAGCGAGTATCGCATTCACGACGTCGATCGTCCCCGTCCAGCCAAGGTTACGCTTGACCCCGCAAGCGTCTATTTTGCACCCGCGCCAAAAAACGCGACGATTCTTTTTGACGGTTCCAATCTGGATCAGTGGCAGGATACCAAGTGGGTTATCAACAAAGACAAGAACCTGGAATGCACCGGCGGAAACATCACTACGAAAGAGGAGTACGGCGACTTCCAGCTTCATCTGGAATACCGATCTCCCGCCAACTTCAACGGCTCGTGGGGGAATCAGGGCAACAACGGCGTCCTGATTTTCGACACCGTTGAAATTCAGATCTTCGACAACTACACCGTCAACTCCTATTCAGACGGCCTGTGCGGCTCCGTTTACGGACAGTTCCCGCCGCTGGTCAACGCCTGCCTGCCGCCGGGAAACTGGCAGACCTACGACATCTTCTTCCGCGCTCCCAAGTACGACGCCAAAGGCAAGATGACGGAACAGGCTCGTGTAACAGTTCTGCTCAACGGACAGATGGTTCAGTGCAACACCGCCATTTACGGCGGGACGGGGCACGCCAGCATGCCGACTTCGTTTAACGGACGCAAAACCGGGCACATCGGATTCGGCGGACATGGCTGTCCGGTCGAATTCCGCAACATTTGGGTCATTCCCGCTCAAACCGCGCCGTCGCCCGACCTCGACAAGCAGGATCCGCTGTACAAGCAGTACAAGCCGGAAAAGACCAGCCGCGTTCGCGAGAATATCGAATGGACGACGTCGTACATTCACAACTCGACCGACAACGCCCTCCCGCGCGCGCTGTGCATCGGCGACTCCATCTGCAACGGCTATCAAGGCAGAGTCAACGGTCTGATTCACGGCAAATACTATCACGGATACTGGGCGTCGTCCAAGTGCGTTTCCGACGCCGACTATATGCGCTATCTCGACATCCTGCTTTCACAAAACAAGTTTGACGTCATCACGTTCAACAACGGGCTTCACAGCCTGCTGCAAACCAGCACGTCGACGGAAGAATACCGCAACTCGTACAAGCTGTGCGTCGAGTACCTCAAGGCGAAATGCCCGGACGCCAGAATTTACCTCGTTACCAGCACCCCGGTTCGAAACGAACAGAACAACACCCGCGCCGTCGAACTAAACGAAATCGTCAAACAGATCGCCAAGGAAGAGGGCCTGCCGGTAATCGACCTGTACGAACTGACAAACGCCATGGATAAAAGCAACCTGTGGTCAGATGGCGTCCACTTCAAAGGACACGCCATCGACGCCCAGGCAAAAGCCATCGCCGACGCGATTCTGAGCAAGTAGAGGCAGGGTGAGCCATACAGAACGCCTTTAGGCGTTCATTCCTTACAGCTTTAGCTGTGAGGAATGCAAATATTAAACTCGTAGCCCACGCCTTTAGGCGTGGGATCAATTAAGA
>JAZRTH010000596.1:0-5362 GCA_045651945.1 Thermoguttaceae bacterium | reverse complement strand
GTCATATAGATTTAACCTGTTTTCCATAAATAACATCATGAAAACGTATCAGACAATTGTTTTGAGCTTTTTGGCTCTCGTCAGCGCAGCGTCCCTTGCTCAGGCGGAAGTGATTTACGCCGTTCGTGTAAACGCCATTGATGGCGCGGGCAATAACAGCTACTACACGAACTACAACATGAGTTACTCTTCGGGGCAGTGGTGCACTCAAGCCAACAATACGCCGTATAACGGAACGACCCCGGTTATGCTTTGCGATTTGGGCGCCGTTCAGACGATTAACAGTATTATTCTTGACAAGTACAGCGCGGCTGGCAATAATGTCAAGGCAATGACGCTGGAATTTTACGATACGCCCGCTCTTTCCGGAACGCCCGTCTATACTCAGACGTTTACCGGCATTTCTCAAAGCGGCGATACTTTGACTCTCACAACTCCAACGAACGCCAGATTTGTCAAATTTACCATGACAGAGAATCATGGCGGCGACCGCTATGGCATTGGCAATATCTCGTTTGACGTCAGTTCTACTGTAACGCCGACCTCGGGAACGTGTACTGTTGCGAACCTTAACGGATACAATGTGAGCAATCTTTTTGACAGGAATGCAGGTTCAACATGGTGTTCCAGCGCTGCTGATACAACCAATGGTTATTATAACGGTACGAATCCCAACCCTGTATTTACGTTTGAATTAGGCAGTACTCAAAAGCTTACCGGCATTACCGTTCAGCCTTATAACGTTACCGGCAACTCCATCAAAAATTTCAATCTGGAATTTCTGGATGCGAATGGAAACACAATTGCCGTTGCGGACGCCTCCCAATACAGCTTTAAAATGTGGGATGCATCCAACGGAGTTTATAACTATTTTTCGTTCCCGGAAGTTGACGGCGTGGCGAAGGTTAAAATGACTGTTACAAGCAACTTCAGAGGCGTTGGGGGCGGCGGCGACAGAATCGGTTTTGCGGAAGTTTATTTCAATACGATTGATACAGCCGTGGCAACAACTCCTGAAAAGTACAATGAACCGATGCATGCAGACAATATCGTTCGTCCAACATCCGCGTCGTTTGTTACAGAGGGGGCGACTCGCGGGTCTGCCCGCACTCTGACCTATCTGTTTGACGGTACGGGAACTGGCATGGGCGACGTTTGGTACACCAACGGCAGCGGCGACGACTACCTCAATCAGGGTTATTCGTCAGTAATCGATTTTAACATGCCGTCGGGAAGCGTCAGGTATGACAGCGTCTCCATTGGGGGTTACGGCTCTCAGGGCAACCAGATGACCGATTTCATTTTGGAACTGTTTGACGATTCCGGCAAGCTGGTATTTGCCGACGAGTTCAAAACAGACCAATCCATAAACGCCAACCAGTACGCAACGTTCTCTTTGGGAGACAATTATTCATTCAGCAAAGCTCGAATGACGATTCTGGACAACGCATTCAGATGGTACGGAGCCAGCGGCGGCGACCGAGTCGGATTTGCGGAAATTTTCTTTTCTGGCGAACCGGAATACTTTATCAATTCGCCAGATATTCCCGACAATGAATGGACTATTAGCGGAGACGGCATGAAAGGCGTTTCGTTTACAGACGGCGACTTCCAGACGGCAACGTTTGACAATCCGGTAATACTCAACGCAGACGGTACTTTTGAAATCGGCGAGGGCAGAACGCTGAATCTTGACGGCGTCGTTTCCGGTAACGGCGGATTAGAAAAAACCGGCGACGGTACGCTGACGCTTTCCGGCGACAATACGTATTCCGGCGACACGACGGTTTCTGCCGGTAAGCTTGTACTGACTGGCGACGCTGTCAAGGCGAACAGTTCAATTGGAATTACTGGCGACGGGATTTTGGAATACAACGTACCCGAAGGCGAAGCCCGTCTGGACTTAACGACCGCTAATACAACCGTGTCTGGTGGAAACGTTCTCAAGACGGGAGCTGGCGCGCTGAAGGTTTACGCAACCGACGACATGTTCCAGGCAGACGTTTTCACGGTTCAAGAAGGCGAACTGGACTTCAAAGGCGAGTACAAAGGCGATATTGTTGTTATCGACGGCGCAGTCTTCTCGCCCGGCAATTCCGTTGGCGAAGCGATTATTGAGGGAGCTTTTAAGCTTGAAGATGGTACGCTGTTGTTGGAACAGGATGACAGCGGCATGGATAAGCTTATTGCCAAGTCTTTTGTTTTTGATGATGACAACGCTATAATTGAATTGGCGCTAGGCGCGCTTATTCCCGGCGCAACGTACGATATTATCGCTCAATCAGAGGGAACGTTTACTGACGACCAACTTAATGCATCGTACTGGACGAATCTCATTGACGGCGGACTTCCGTATTATATGGGACTGTCTGTTATTGACGGGAACCTTGTTCGTTTAAATATCGACGCTAACGCCATTCCTGAACCGTCGACATGGGCTCTGCTCATTCTCGGCGCCGCGGGATTGATGTTCGTTCGTAAAAGAAAATAAAATACTACGGAGGGTCGGCGTCCTCGCCGACCGCGAGCGTCCCCGCTCGCCACACGAACAAAGTCTCTCATTGAATTATGAGAGTGATAGAAAAACCTTTGCGTAATATAACGGAGGGTCGGCTTTTCGCCGCCCCTCTTTGCTTTTAAACTTAGTCCAAGAACCCTCTGAGCTGCGTTAAGCGCTGCGGATTCTGGAGCTTTTCCAGCGCCTTGGTTTCGATCTGACGAACGCGCTCTCGAGTAACGCGGAAAATGCGTCCGATTTCTTCCAGCGTATAGGCGTATGACGCGCCGATGCCGTAACGGTATCGAATGACGTCGCGTTCTCGCGGGGTAAGAGTTTTGAGAAGGTCTTCCAGTTTCTGATGAAGCATTTCGTTTGCTGCGCATCGTTCCGGACGGTCAACAGTGTCGTCAACGATGAATTCGCTGATGCTGTTGTCTTCGTTCTCGCCAACGTTGCGGTCGATGCTGACAGTCGGCGCGGTCAACGGAATGAGCCTTGAGATCTTTTTCGGGGAGAGGTTGATCCGCATGCCGGCTTCGAGCATGGACGGTTCGCGTCCGGTTTCCTGTAACAATTCGTTGGACGCGGCGCGAATGCGTCCCATGGCTTCGATCATGTGAACGGGAATGCGAATCGTGCGGCCGTGATCGGCGATGGCGCGGGTAATCGACTGGCGAATCCACCACGTTGCGTACGTCGAGAATTTGAATCCGCGGCGATATTCGTACTTGTCGACGGCTCTCATCAACCCGGTTGATCCTTCCTGAATCAGGTCGAGGAAACTCATGCCGCGGTTGCGGTACTTTTTGGCGACCGAGACGACCAAACGCAGGTTGCTGTTGGTAAGCTGCTTTTTAAGTTCTTCGTACTGAGCCAGCTGTTCGTTGACGTTTTTCAGACGGCGAGCAAGCGTTTTCGGGCCTTCCAGAGTCGTCATCATCAAAGAATAGAGTTCTTTGCGAAGCGCTTTGCGCGTTTCTTCCGGCAGATAAGAGCTTTTCAGTTCCTGAGAGATTTCCGTCATTCGTTCTGACATGTTCGTCAGCTGCTTGAGCATGCTTTTAACTCGGCGGGAGCGCAGAGAGAGTTCTTCAGCCAGGAAGATCATTTTTTTGCTGTTGCGCCGATTCTGCTTGAGCAGTTCTTTTCGTTTTTCTTCGCCGACGTTGACGTCAATCAGAGCGCGGAAGTTTTTGCGCTGGCGTTCGAGCATCTTTTCAAGCGTTTTGAGGTTCGGTTCCAGACGCTGACGAATTTTGCCTTTTGTCAGCCGTTCGGAGAGGGAAATGCGAATGTTGCGGTCAAAAGCAATTGTTCCATTTTGAACCTTTTTGAGCATGTTGAACGCATATCGCATAACAGTGTACGATCCTAACAAAGCGGCGCGAAAACCGCGGCGAGCCTTTTCGATCTTTTTTGCCAGCTCGACTTCTTCTTCGCGGGTCAGCAGAGGCAGTTTTGCCATCTGGTTCATGTAGACTTTAACCGGGTCGGAGTTCCATCGACCGGCGCCGGGTTCGCTCATTTCCTCTTCCAGGACAAACGCTTCTTCAGAAGCGGACTGGTCAGACCAAAGCTCTGATTCGTTGTCGGGGGAATCAAAAAGGGAATGATTTTTTTCAGACGGGTTTTCCAGAACGGCGTTTCCGGAATTCGAGAAAGACGAATTTAAACCTTGAGAATAAAAAGCTGTCATACCGACGCATCCTCCATGACGCTTCAGGGTGAATTCCGAAAAACTGACGCTTTTACTAAAGATTTTTGTTTACCGTGACGAAAAGTCTAATGCAAGAATTTGGTAAACGTTAATCTTTAAAAAGGCGGATTGTTTTCCGGGTCGTCGCCGCGGTCGGTCCCGTCCGTGGGATCGCTTATGCCGTGACGCGTTCTTAAATTGTGAAGAATCTGGTCCCAGGGAATCGCCGCCTGTCCAGGGTCGGATTCCTGAATCTGTCCCAGAATCTCCGGTTTTTGCTGGTCAATTCGATAATTTCTGAAATTCACCAGCAATTCGTTCAACGGTTCATACGGGTCTGCAAACGATGTTTGGCTGCCGGCTTCTTGCCGCTGAACAACCCACGCTTTCATGCGCGGGTCTGCAAGGTTTTCCAACAGGAACTCAACAGTGAATTCATTTCCCTGGTCAGTCCACAGTTGAATGAGTTGATATGCCTGTCGAGCGGGCGCAAAGCGCAAGTCCTCTGCCATAACGCTTTGATGAACCACCGGCCATGTTTGCGGATAGTTAAAAAGCAGCTCGAACAGTTCGCGTTCGTAAGGCGATTGCGTCCCCCATTCGGAAGGATACTCGCCGTTAAGAACGGCTTCAATATTTTGTTCCTGCGTTGTCTGCTCGGACTCGTCCGGCTCGTCTTCGTAGTCGTCCCAGTTTCGGCGCGGGTTTGCTTTGAGTTTCTGACGAAAACTCTTCAAACGAGCGACAACGTCTGACGGCTCCATTCGGAACCGCACTGCCAAATTGAGCAGGATTTGATGTTCTCTGAATTGCGGGTCTGCGCCGCGCGCTTGAGGCTCCAATGGAATCTTTGCCATCAATTCCATGATTTTATCCAGCGCCTGCTGAGCCCCATGAATGTCGTTGCGGATGTCTACGCCGCGCGTGTAAAAATCAACGGCGTGATCCAGCGCGCTTTTGCCTTTGGTCTGGATAAGCTCTTCCAGCTTGTCCTTTCCCCACGCCAGGAGGTATTCCGCCGGGTCTTTGGGAATGGACCCGTCCGGGGCTTGCTCCTGCGGAAGCGTTACAACCTGCAAGTCCATGTTTTGGGAAATGAACAGTTCCAAAACCTCGCTGGTTAAGTCGGATCGTAGCCATGTCGTTCTGTGAGCCAAGGAGTTGGT
>JAZRTH010000595.1:0-2433 GCA_045651945.1 Thermoguttaceae bacterium | reverse complement strand
GCTAATTGCTCATTGCTAATTGCTAATTCGCCTCACAACTCCGTTACCCCGTGCTTCTTCAGCCAGTACAGGGCGTGCGGCGTCTGGCGGTGCTTTTGCGAGAAGTCTTTTCCGGACGCTTTCCCGGTTCCGGAGACGGCTTTGATCGGTTCCCCTAACGTTCTGACCAAGAACTCCCGATAGCGGGGATTACCGCTGATTTCCGACGCGTACGCCAGCCCTTCCGCGACGAGAATCGAGTACCAGCCGGAATCCGCGTATTTCGGACACCCGGTCTTGTAACGGAACCCCTGTTTCTCCTCGTTCCAGGAATAGTCCAGCAGCCAGTCGGCGCAGCGTACCAAAACGGTTTTAATCTGCTCTTTGCGCGCCGGGTCCGGCTCCGTCTCGTAGTACCGCGCCAAGCCGTGCAGCAGAACCCCGACGGCAAACGCTTTCCCGCCGCGATGTTCCTTCTTGTCCGGGCAGTCGCATTCCGTCTGATCCTGCGCCAGGTCGAAACAGCCGGTTTCCGGGTTCTGTTTGCTTTGAATCGTCTCGAAATAGATTCGCGCCGCGTTGAGATAGTACGGATTGTTGGTAAACCGATACGCGTAGACGGCGTTGGTCAGCGGCCAGCCCGCCCCGCGTTCTATGCCGAAACTGAACTTCGGCGTGTACCATTTCGCCTGAGCGAAACAGACGGCGTTCGCCTTGGAAAGCAGCTCAGCGTCGCCCGTCAGAGCGCCAATATAGAAATTACCCGGCTGAAAATCGTGCCCGCCGCCGTTGTCGGTTTCGTGACGGAACCACGACTGCAATTGACTTGCCTGCCCGGTCAAGCCCTCCAGACGCGGGTCGGTCGGGGTGAAAAATCCATTGACGTGCCCAAAGGTATGCAGATACATGCGTTCTCTGGCGTTGGGATTGACCGGGTATTTCTGGAAATCGACCGTCATGTAATGCTGAGCCATTTCGATTCCGCGTTGGAGAATTGTTACATCGCCTGTTCGAGCGAAGTGCATGGCGCACGTATACGACAGATCGTACTCGTTGTTTCCCCAGTTGTTGACCCGTTCGCCAAACCAGTCCCCAAAGCTCATCCAGCCGTACTCGCCGCGCTCTCGACGCCCCTTTTCGAGGTTCTCAAACGACGTCCGAAACGCCTGTTCGTAGCTGTCGAACTCGCCTTTGACAGCCGGGCTGACCGGTGGGAAAACGCCCACGGAACAGTAGTATTCCGGCGAACACGCGGCAAAAATCGGGTTTTGAAGATGTTCACGGAGATGCTTGTCGTTTTCCATCCGTTCTTTCGACGCCTGCCAGAATTCAACGGTTATTTCCATTCCGCGCTTGAACTGATAGCAGTTGTCTTTGAGCCAAAAATAATTCTGAACCAGATTGTCACGCTCGTTTTTCTTCGGATCGTCGCTGTACCCGTCCGGCAGCGGCGGCAAAATATCATAAACCAGATCCAAATAAAACGGCTTGTCTTCAGAATTGCCTTTATGCGTTTCCGCCTTATCTTCCAAACTGTCTGTAATATTAAAGACTCCGCCTCCTCCGGGCTTCGGCGCTGGCGTCATTTTGACCGAAAGACCTTTAGGCCATGTTTGCCAGAAGTTTCTAAACAGAACCGCGCCGTCGGACAGTTCCAGATAGCCGTCAAACCGATCAGTCTCCTGCTTTTTGCCGTTGATTTCGACCGAGGCGTGGTTGAGTTCGTCCTGTAAAATCTGACAAGAGTATTCGCCGTCACATATAACGGACATATCGAAAACTGACGCGGAACGAATCAGCGTAAACGGTTTATCCAGCTGATTGTTCCCGATTGTCCAGCGAGTTCTCCTCAAATCAACGTCCCGATCTTCATCGAAATAGTCGGTCATTTCCATGCGCCAAACAAATCCCGGCTTGACCTCGTTTCTTGCTAATTCCAGGGCTTTCTCTTCCGCCTGATCCATGTTCTCCGCTTCGATATAGTTTCCTTCCAGACGGGTTGTAACGCGAACGTCTTTGCTGCTGATAACCTGACTATACCCTTCATGGGGCGCATACAGTTTTCGACCGTCCGCCAGAACAATCTCCGATTCAAAGGGACCAAAAAACTCTCCGCAGTCGCTGCCGTCCATGGGGGGAGTATCGTCTTCGATCTCATCTTCCTCAAAAATTTCCAGCGTGTATTTCGTTGGCTTTTGAGCGTCCGTATCAGCTCGAAAATCGACGACAAGCCACTGAACAGAACCGTCCTGCCACCAAGCAACAGGAGTAAACTGCGCTTTTATCTTTTTCCCCTCCGGATTTTTCAGACGAATTATCAAGTCCCCATCCCATCCATCGTAATACAGTACGCCCTTCGCCAGCGGAACGCCGGACGTAACAGGCCAGTTTTGACGGGCGAATCCAGTCGGCTCGGAAACGTACAGATCAATAGACGTTTTGACCATTTTAGCC
>JAZRTH010000594.1:0-8275 GCA_045651945.1 Thermoguttaceae bacterium | reverse complement strand
ACGCCTTGCGGCACAATTCTTCCTGACTGGGCGTCAGAACGGGAGACGTCATATCCAGCAGAGCCAGGTACGCTCTGGCGACGTAGTCCGCCTGATGTAACATGCAGGCGCGATTGAGAGCTGCGTACGCGTCGTTCTCGTGCGACCAGTCCCCGGATTCCCGACCGTATTTGTACAGACGGATTCCGTATTCTCGCCACAAAACGCTCGATCGGGGATTGCGTTCTATGGCTTCATGGAACATTTTGACGCAATGTTCAAAATATTCTTTGTTTTTTGTTCTTGTCCATTGAGTCCAATTCCATTGCGCCAGGTCGAACCGGGGCTGAAACGCGATGGAGTCCGCTTTAACAGATTGTTCCAAATCCGCCAGTTGGGATTCCGCCGTCGTATCTTGCAGGGACGCGATTCTCGCTTTGGCGGACTCCGTTGTCGGATAGAATCCGGTAACGTAGCACAAGAGAAACAGAACGCCCAGCCCGGCGGCGGTCAGATACGACGCGAAGTTCGAACTCGCCGGCGCGGCTTGCGGTTCCTGTTCAGCCGGAAAAGTTTGATTGACAATCAAAGCGGTCAGCGTCCAGAAAAGCGCGGCGATTGTCGTGTACGCGATTCCCCCGGACAGCATTAGCGCGGTGAGAAGCCCAATCAGCGCCAGCGCCAGCGATACCGACGAGAATTTTGTCTGACCAATTCCGGGAACAATCAACAGCGGGGCGGCGACGGACGCGCAAAGCAGAACGACAATCGGTCCTGGCGTCTGTCCCATGGCGAGAAATCCCAGACAAAATCCGATTACAGCGCTTGCCAGACAGATCGCGATACTCAATTTGAGAGACAGCGGGGGGACGTTGCTGCTGGAATTGTCGGGAGTTAGAACGAGTTTGTATCCCAGCAAGCCCAGCAGAAACCAGAAAATCAGCGCGGCGGGAATACCGGAGACTGCGGCGATTTCCAGTAGGAAGTTGTGCGGGTCGGCGACGGCTTCCCCAGCAGTGGCGGGCATGAACTGCGTATAGTAATTCTGAAAATTCCCGGCGCCAACGCCCAGCCACGGGTTATGCCAAATCATCTGCAATGCGGAATCCCAGTATTCGAAACGGTATTCCAGCGTCAGAATTGCAGAATCCAGAATGGACGGTTTCCAGATGAGAAGGACCGTTCCGGCGAAAGTCGATAGTATGACAAACGTAATCGTAACAAGCCATTTTGCTTTGGCGTAACCGGGAACGCGGGCGAATCCGTAAACAGCGCCGCAAAACAGGGCAAACGCTATTCCCAGCATGGCGGCTCGAGAGTGCGTCAGCGCAACGGCAAGGGCGACAAACCCCATCGCGGCGATAAGTCCCCATCCGGCGCGGCGGTTCCAGTTCTTTGCCCAAGCGGAGGCAAGGAGAACAACGCAGGGCGTCAAAAACGCCGCCAGAGAGTTCGTCAAAGAAAAACTTGCCGACGGTTCAAAGGCGAAAAAGCGATCTTCAAAACTCCGGCGAGCAGGCGAGTCCTCCGCCGGGTCAATTCCAATCTGTTGAAGGTATACTGCGGGGTTCGCCTGATACCGGGCTTTGTCAACCGGGTATTCGACGTAACGCTGATAAATCGCCCAGGTGGAAAGAACGACCGCTCCGCACATGAGCGAAGACAACAGGATTCGTTTTCGTTCCGGCGTTACAACGATTTGTCGAACGAGCAGATAAATCAGAGCGTAAAAAGCGGTCGACCAAAGGCAGTTGAACGCCGCGCGCTGGTCGCCGTGAATCACGCCCAGCGCTCCGCTTAAAAAGTACAGACAGAAAAACGCGGCAACGAGCAGGTCTGCGCTGACAAGGCGTCCAAACGTCCCCTTTTTGAAATAAAACCAGCAGCCCGCCCCGACAACGCCGAAAAGCCCCCACAGATAATCAAAGGCGAATCCGCTCGGGTCGCACGTCCAGAACAGCCGGGACGTCAGCCAAACTGTCAGAAGAATTATCGGCCAGTCCCGCGAGGTTTTCTCTGCGTCGTTCATAACAGTTTATTCTCCGATGAGGGTTAAAACTAACGTGCGGCTTCCGCCGTAATTGCGATGTTCGCACAGATACACGCCCTGCCAGACGCCTAACGCCAGACGTCCGTTTGTTACTGGAATCGTAACGCTGGCGCCCATGAGCGACGCCTTGCCGTGAGCCGGCATGTCGTCTCGCCCTTCTTCCTGATGAGCATACGGAAACGTCTCCGGCGCCCAGGATTCGAGCAGAGCGTCCAAGTCCCGACGAACGTCCGGGTCGGCGTTTTCGTTGATTGTCAGCGACGCAGATGTGTGCTGAATAAACGCCGACAGCAGCCCCGCCTGAACGGTCGACAGTTCCGGCAGCTGTTCAACGATTTTATGCGTTATCAAATGACACCCGCGAGGATAAGCCGGCAGTTGAATCTTTTTCTGAATAACAGTCATGAAAAGGAAATTTATATGAAGTAGTTTTTTAACCGTGGAACAGAGCAGGGCGTTTTCAGAACGTTCTTAATCTGCTATAAAAAATGAGGGTATAAGAATCTTATCCCTCATTTGTTTAACAGGTTTTCTGTCAATTTGAAAATCAAACGCAAAGCGTTACGCGATTACCAACCCATAACCATATTGGATTCGATAATTTTGCGCGCTTTTTCCAGGTCGCAGCCGGTTTCCTGCATGTACAGGCGAATGGCGTGGACTTTGTCTCCGGACGCTTTTGCCAAACACTCGCGAGCGGTGTTGTTCGGATCCATGCGGGTGTTGAGCAACCCCAGAGCCGCTTTGGAAATAACCCACAAATCGCGCGGACGTCGGCTGCAGCGCAACGCCTCTTCATCTGGATAATGCTCTTTCATGAGAGCCTTTGCTTCGTCTTCCGTTTGTGCCCACGCGATGAGGATGTGTCCTTCAGTTTCGATTTCAAATAATGCCATGAACTCCTCCAATATGAATGGTAAAGTATGGTGAAAGGACGCTCTGACGAAAATCGTTTCGCCAGCGCTGTCCATGAAATTTCATCTATCCAATTATTGTTTATTATACCATAATGGAAATTAAATGGTAGCGCTAGGGGACAAAAAGAGGAAAATTTTTTCCATCCTTCTCCGTAAAGGTGATAAGAACGCAGAGAATAGAAAATAGGAAATATAAAGTATTTTGAGAAAATGCGGCGCTTTCGCGTCCTTACCGCTTGCTATTCAATAACATACGTTGTTTAAAACAAAATCCGGGAACCGAAGCTCCCGGATTGTCTATATTTTCAGAGTTATCTCAACGGCAGATTTATCAGACAACGCCGTGCGCCAGCATGGAGTCGGCGACTTTGACGAAACCGGCGATGTTCGCGCCAGCCATGAGGTTGCCCTTCTGTCCGTAGGCTCCCGCGGCGGCGGTGCACTGATCGTAAATGCTGTTCATGATTCCGTGCAGTTTGGCGTCGACTTCGTCGAACGTCCAGTGCAGTCTCATGGAGTCCTGGGACATTTCCAAAGCGGACGTGGCAACGCCGCCAGCGTTGGCAGCCTTGGCGGGACCGAACGGAATGCCGGCGTCAAGGAACGTGGAGATGGCTTCCGGGGTGGACGGCATGTTGGCGCCTTCAGCAACGAATTTCACGCCGTTGCCAACGAGAGCCTTGGCGGATTCTTCGTCGATTTCGTTTTGAGTAGCGCAGGGCAGGGCGACGTCGGCTGGAACCGTCCAGATTCCCTTGCAGCCTTCGACGTAAGTTGCTTCCGGATGAACGTCTTTGTATTCCTTGATTCGTCCGCGGCGAACTTCCTTGATTTCCTTGATCGCAGCGAGGTCAATGCCGTTTTCGTCAACGATGTATCCGTTGGAGTCAGACATGGCGACGACTTTTCCGCCGAGCTGAGTCGCTTTCTGGTTGGCGTAAATGGCAACATTGCCGGAACCGGAGACGATAACGCGCTTGCCGTTCCAGTCCGTGCCCGCGTCCTGAAGCATGCGGGTGGCGTAGTAAACCAGCCCGAAACCGGTGGCTTCTTTACGAGCCAGCGATCCGCCCCACTGCAAGCCTTTGCCGGTCAGAACGCCGGTGAACGTGTTGGTAAGGCGTTTGTACTGTCCGAACATGTATCCGATTTCTCGGGCGCCGGTGCCGATGTCGCCAGCGGGAACGTCGGTATCCGGTCCGATGTGGCGGAACAGTTCCGTCATGAAGGACTGGCAGAAGGACATGACTTCGCGATTGGACTTGCCTTTCGGGTCAAAGTCAGAACCGCCTTTGCCGCCGCCGATCGGGGTGGTGGTCAGAGCGTTTTTGAAGATCTGTTCAAAGCCCAGGAACTTGATAATTCCGAGGTAAACGGAGGGGTGAAGACGAATGCCGCCTTTGTACGGACCGATGGCGGAATTGAACTGAACGCGGAAACCGCGGTTGATCTGGACTTCGCCTTTGTCGTCAACCCACGGAACGCGGAAGATGATCTGACGTTCCGGTTCAACCAAACGTTCGACGATCTTTTCTTTGATCAGTTCCGGGCGTTTGTCCAAAACCGGCGCGACGCACATCAAAACTTCTTTGACGGCCTGATGGAATTCGGGTTCTCCCGGGTTGCGGGCGATTACTTTTGCCAATACGTCATCTGAATACTGCGACATGAAAACTACCTTTCGTAAAAATAAAGTGATGAACAACAAATCGTCTTTTGTTCAAAGGCGGTTTTAGACTTTATACTTATTCTACTTGAAATTTCCCGAAAAATGAGCTATTAGCTCCTAGCTGCTAGCCGCTAGCTTGGTTATCCCTATTCCTTGCGATACCGCATGAATCAGGTTTATCAAGCTAATAGCTAGAAGCTAAGCTGCTAGAGGCTTAACATCGGAAAAACTCAAGTCATTTCAGTGTATAACAGCGCGAGCTAACGCTCGCTTAAAAAAGCGAGAGCTTTGCTCTCGCACTCCGAAAGATTACCGCCTTCCATTTCTTTGCGGCTAAAAATCTTCGGAACGAGTAAAACGCCCGATTTTAACTCACTGGCGCCAACTTGTCGGATGAACCTAATTTCCTTTCTTTCTATTACGTTCCCTAAATATTGTTTTGCCCAAGGAGGGACTACTACATCTGGGAATGGTGATAAGCATTTAGTATACAGCACAAGATAATAATGATTATTAAAAGGCAGAGACATCCTTTGGGGTGACGACACAATAAATAATTGGCTATGAGATTAACAATAATATCCATCATTAGTCTTATCTGTCTCCTTTCATTCGATTAAGTTCCTAAATCCTAAACTTACCCAAGGGATTACCGCTGTTTCAGTTCGTCGCAACGCGGAAGAAGCGATTCGATCTTCTCGACTATTCGCTTCTGCTCCGCAAGAGGGGGAAGGGGAACTAAAAGATTAATGCCTGTACTTGTACCAACACGAGGCATTTTTTGTCCGAATGCTTTACTTGTAAGATATTCGACAACACCTGGGGACATTAAAAACAATTGCATATAATAAGGGTACAATTCACCAAAATCTAACGGTAATATTTCAGACGTACAACATCCGTTATCATCAGCAACTACCACTTTATTTAAGTTTGGTCGCAATTTACTAAAAAGAACATTGCCTTTTTTGAATAAATGTTTAGTACTCTTCGTTAAATATGAACCGCTATAATGTCGTTTTAATATCTTTCCTGTTTGTTTTTCAATATCTTCTAATTCAAGTATCCAGACATTTTCCGGTAAATCAATAGGCTCAATATTTTCACATTTTCCATATTCGCAAATTTCCCCTAATCTTACCCACGCCCAACTCTCCGGTATTTCAAAAGGGATTTCGTCTTCGGTTATTGGCGGGAGCGGTTTTTCCTTTTTAATCTTTCCTTCTCGAACGAGTTTGTCTTTTTCTTTTCGAATCTTTTTCAACAGTTCTTCCGCCGTTCCGTCCGCGGGATATTGGGAAACCAGCTTTCCTTGAACGGCTTGCTGTAAAATGGATTTCCGAAGCTGTTCCGGGAATTCCGCGTTCAAACGCTGCAACTCCTCCTCCGCCGCCCCGTACCGCTCAACTAACGGCAACAACTCCTCAATCTTCTCGACTATTCGCTTCTGCTCCGCAAGAGGAGGAAGGGGGAAAGGTAAAGGATATATTTTCTTACCTGATACTACAGGTTGTGCTGAACCGTTATTATTAAGACCAAGTTGCATTTGCTGAAGCACAAATACAAGATATTTTTTATCGATACATTTTTCTGGATAAGTTGTTATGAAAGCATTATCTGTTATCCATGCTTCTTTCTCTGTGATATGTACACTTCCACAATAATAACCAACGCGACCGATAACAACTGTTTCATTATGGATAAAGCTTGTGTTATGATAACCTGTTATACCGTTTCCTCCATATACAGGAATATTGCCTGGAAGCATTTGTTTAGATGTTAAACCTTTTCCAGATTCAATATATAATATATCTCCTAAACGAAGCCATTTCCATGTATCAGGAGTATTAAACGGCAATTCATTATTATTCAATTCCGTTTGTTTTTTCCATTTGATTTTTTTCTCGACGGCGATCTGTTTCTTTTCCTTTTGAATCTGTTGATATAATACTTCCGCTGTACCATCCTCTGGCAACTGTCTGGTCAGTTTGCCCTGTACGGCTAATTGGAGAATGGCGTTTTTGAGTTCCTGAGCGGTCATCGGCTTTCTCCTAATTTAGCGGTAATCTGGGCGAGAATCCGGTCGATGTCGTCGTTGAGTTCTTTTCGGCGAATCTGGTATTTCTCGATAAGCTCTTCCGGTTCCAAAATGTTCTCTTCTTCGTGCGGGAAGGGGCAGCATTTATCGAAATCGTAGTTCAGGTTTTCCAGTTCTTCTTTTGTAAAGAATCGGGCTTTGTCGAATCCGTCCTGAACGATCGGCGCGGGCTTTTTGAGCCATTTGCGGACTTCGTCAAAGTGGGAATCGAGCATGGGTTTGGTTTTGGTAAAGCTCTTTACCCCTTCCGGATAATCGAGCCGATAGAACCAGACGCCGTCGCTGGCTTTTCCCTTTTGGAAGAAGAGCAGATTGGTATTGATGCTGGCGTACGGTTTGAACACCTGCGGCAATCGGACGATGGTATGCAGCCCAAACTCGTCGAGGAGTTTTTGTTTGATCGCCGCTTTCGATCCGTCGCCGAACATGAACCCGTCCGGGAGAACGATTCCGCACCGTCCGCCGTCTTTGAGCAGGTGCATAATCAACACGACGAACAAGTCCGCCGTTTCTCCGGAACGGCAGTCGGCGGGAAAGTTCTGCTTTATCGCCTCGTCTTCCGAGCCGCCGTAGGGCGGATTGGCGAGAATGACGTCAACGCGCTCTCGGGGCGAATAGTCGGCAACGGGTCGGGCTAACGAGTTTCGGCTTTCAATCTGCGGGATTTCTATATCGTGGAGCAGCAGATTTGTCATTGCCAGCAGATACGGGAGCGGCTTTTTCTCCCAGCCGTGAATGGAGTTTTGCAGTTTGGCGTACTGCTGAGTGGTTTTCATCTCCCCGTAATGGGCGATTGTACTTGTTAAAAATCCGCCGGTGCCGCAGGCGGGGTCGAGGACGATTTCTCCCAGTTTGGGATTGACGACTTCCACCATGAAATTTGTAACAGGACGGGGCGTGTAATACTCCCCTGCTCTGCCGGCGCTTTGGAGGTCTTTTAACATGCCCTCGTACAGGTCGTTGAAGGCGTGTTTCTGTTTGGCGCTGACGAAATCAATTCGTTCGTTGATTCGGTTTACCAGCTGGCGCAAAAACGTGCCGGATTTCATATAGTTGTTGACGTTTTCAAAAACGCTTTTAACGACAAATTTCCTGACGTCGTCCGACGCGTCCAGCCCCCGGAGCGTTTTGAACAGCTTGTCAACGAACTCGATTAGCGCGTCGCCGGTGATTCCCTCGCTGTTTTCCGCCCAATCCCGCCAGCGAAAGCCGTCTGGAATGACGTTCCGATACGACCGGTTGAGTTCCCAGTCCATTTCTTTGGCGTCAAAGACTTTCAGGAACAGCAGCCACGTAATTTGTTCGATATACTGCGCGTCGCCGTTCAAACCGGGGTCTTTACGCATAATATCTTCAAGCGACTTGATTAAAGCTGATGAAGCGGGCATATAGTAGTGAGTGGGTTGGGGTCAAGGGAGGACGCGGCAGCGCCAGCGGACGATAGTCCGCTATAGTCCCGAAGGGACGAAACGTTTGTAACCGGGCGGCTTTAGCCCCCGGAAAAAGGACGACTAAATAAAAAATCGACAAATACCCTTTTCCTCCCCCCCCTCTCCCCCTCA
>JAZRTH010000593.1:0-5934 GCA_045651945.1 Thermoguttaceae bacterium | reverse complement strand
AACGGAGGCGCGGGATGAAAAGCGTATTCTTCGATATTCAATTAGCCATGTTTCCCTCCCGGCGGTTGAAACCGCCGGTTACAATGAGTTTCGTCCCTTCGGGACTTTAGCGGACTATCGTCCGGTGTCGCTACCGCGACGTTTCGTATCTCATTTGGACAAATCTTCTAAGCGCAGGAATAATTTGCGCGCACCCTGTCAATTCCTTTTTTTGTTATTCTTTACGGCTATTAAAATTGAACCGCTACGCAGTTCTTTGCGGGCGACACGCCCGCGAACCGGGCTTAACCGTGTGTAATCGCTTAAAGATATTGAATAGAAACAGTTCTTTCCAGCAATCTTCATTTCCCTAACCACTTACCACTAAACACTTACCACAAACAAAAAGATTCTCTATTTTGCTCATTTTAAAAAATAAAACCCGCGGCGTGGCTTTTGTCAGGGAAAGAGGCTGTCTTACGGAAGCTAAAGGCAACCGGGGAAATTCCGACAAAAAGCGTTAGCTGCGGGTTTGAAAAAGCTCCTGCTGAAGATTTTTCGGATTTGTTATGCGCCTAAAACGATAACGGGTAAAGGGTTAAAGGTTAGCGAAAAGGGTAAACGATATGGGTTTTGAAGGAATTTGGGTATGCGAATTATAAGCCCTGAAGTTCGTTGAGCATGCGGTTTAAGGCGATGTCCAGCTTGGCTTCAGTTTCGTAGGTGCCAGCGGCGATTTCAGCGCGAATCCGGTTGACCAGATCCATGCGGATGCCTTCGGTGTCGGCGACGCTGGACGCGGTTGAGACGGCGCTGATGTCGGAAACGTTGTTGTTGACGCCGGAAAGACGAATATCGTCTTGAATTGTATTGGCAGCCTTAGTTTCGGAAACCTGGGCGGCGCCGTTGACCGGCTGAGCCGAAGAGGTCTGGTTGATGCGCTGAGTTCCAAACAGGGGATTCAATCCATTGATTTGCATAATTGTACCTCGCTAAAGCAAAGTTGTTATTGGGGGCGAAGCAGAGAGCGTTAAAAACGCGCTGACTTCCATGTCTTTTAATTTGAATACTGACGGGAAAACCGACTGTATCAACTAACCGTTATAGCATAAAACCGAATAATTTGGAAGAGCAATTTTGCATCCTGCAAGGCTTTCCGAACGAAATCGGTTCGAGCCGATTTTGAAACTCGTAAGTCTTTATTTTCTTTTGAGTTTCGTTTCGCAATTTTTTATCAATTGCTTATACCATTGATACGTCCCGGATCGGAAATTGTTCGTCGAAAAAGAAAAATTTTTTGAAAAAGTTTTTGCCCCGGCGAGCCACGGGTGTAAACCCGTGGGTATACGACCAATAACCAATGAACGAAAAATAGACGTTCGTTCCCATGCCCGGGAACTGACGTTCCCGGCTCGCCTAAAAAATATTTCTCCCCTTCTTTTTTAAAAACTCTCGATTTGCCGATTTTTTTCGGCGTCCCCTCTTGTCAAAAACGGCTTTTTAATTTAATATATAATAAGTGATTTATTAAGTTGATAGCAACTTTATCCTTTTTCATTATTCATTTTACCCTTTATTTAACAACCATGAACGCAATGTTATCAGCCTTTTCCTTTACCGCGGTAGACGGAGCTGTTTTTGCTCTGTTTATTCTGGCGGTTCTGGTCATTAGTATTGTTATGAGTTTTATGGGCAAGAAGAAGGACGGCGCGGAGTCGTACTTCCTTGCTGGACGCGGTTTGCCGTGGTGGCTTATCGGCTTTTCGCTCATCGCAGCGAACATCTCAACAGAGCAGTTTATCGGCATGTCCGGCAACGCCTCGCAATGCACCGGTTTGGCGATTGCTTCTTACGAATGGATTGCCGCCATTTCTCTGGTTTTCGTCGCCTTTGTCTTCGTTCCGATGTTCCTTCGCTGCGGGATTTACACGATTCCTCAATTCCTGGAATACCGTTACAACAAACTGGCGCGAACGCTCATGTCGTTAAGCATGATCGTTATTTTGTGCGCTGTTACAATTGCCGTTGTTATCAACTCCGGCGCTTTGACGATTGACGTTCTGTTCTCTGGAATGACCGTTTTCGGAATTCCGATTAACATTGTAACAGCCGGCTGGTTCATCGGTATTTTGGCGGCGGTTTACGTCTTTACAGGCGGTTTGAAAGCCTGCGCCTGGGCAGACCTCCTTCAGGGTTCTGGCTTGCTCCTGGGCGGATTTATCATTATGTGGTTTGCTTTCGCCGCCTTTGCAGAAAAAGACGTTAATGAACTGGGCGTTACTCCAGAACACGCTCGTCCTGTTGAATACCAGGGCGAAGACCTCAGAGAAGGCATTACAAAAGACACGCCTGTCTGGAAAAAGTTTACCGAACTAAATGAAGACACGCTCCACATGGCTCGTCCGGACAACGACCCGAACATCGTTTGGACGACTCTGTTGTTGGGCATTTGGATTCCGAACCTGTACTACTGGGGACTCAACCAGTACATTATGCAGCGAACTTTGGGCGCCAGATCGCTTGCAGAAGGGCAAAAGGGAATTGTTTTTGCCGCCGCAATGAAGTTGGCGATTCCGTTTATTATCGTATTCCCGGGCATGATTGCATTCGACCTGTATCACAAGGAGATGGCGACTCAGGCTCAGACTGACCCCACTGCAAACGCAGACTCTTGGGGCAAATTGACCAATATCATTTTGGCTCCCTGGAAAGCCGAAAACAACATTACAGACGAAGTTCTTAAAACTGAAGCCAGCGCACCAGCAGATAAACGTCCGGCAACGGATAAACTGAAAGCCAAAATTGATGAGGTTTCAACTGATATTGCCGCTTTGAAAGCTGAATTTGAAGCGTCAAAAGACAAGATCAAAGAACTGGTCAAGGCAGATGAAGAGAACGGCGTTCGCGTTTTCAAATTCAACGAAAACTTTGCCATTCTTCATCAGGACAGCGCCAGATTTGTTTTGAGTTTCAACAAGTTCATCACAGAAACCCCTGACCTTGAAAAAGAAACCGCTCAGATTAAAGCGGACTTTGAAAAAGCATATCCAAAAATTAAACTTAGCGCTGAACATCAAAAGAGTTTTGACCTCTTCTTCGAGAATAAGGCTCTGCTGAACAAGTTGCAGGCAGTCGATTATCCGGAAGGGATGTCTCCCATGGCGAAGTACACTCGCCGTTTGCAGGAAAACTTCGGATTGATTAAGCCAACCTATCCCGTCCAGAAAGAACTGGTTGGATACAAGTTTGACGCCGCATTCCCGATGCTTCTTCGCAACCTGGCGATTCCGGCCGGCTTGCGCGGATTCGTTCTGGCGGCTCTGCTGGGCGCGGTTATCAGCTCGCTGGCGTCCATGCTCAACGCGGCTTCCACCATCTTCACGATGGATATTTACAAGGAATACATTCACAAGAACGCCTCTCAGGGCGGACTGGTGTTTATCGGACGCGTTTGCGTCGTGTTGGCAATGATCGCTGGCTGTATGATCAGCCCGATCCTGTCAGACCCGCGCTTCGGCGGTTTGTTCAAGTTCATTCAGGAATTCCAGGGATTCATTTCGCCGGGCATTCTCGCCGTCTTTATTGTCGGTTTGGCGTTCTCCCGAACCCGCGGAGCTTACGGCGTTTTGGGCTTGATCGCATCGCCGCTTATCTACGGCGCTTTGATGCTGGTCATTCCGGAAGTCAACTTCCTCAACCGAATGGCGATTACGTTCGTTTCGATTACCGTTTTGCTGTCGATTCTGACGATCATCCTGCCGTCGGCGGAAGCAAGAGCGCTGCCTCGCAACGACGAGATCGAACTGGTAAACTCCAAGGGCGCCATTGTCGCCGGCGTTCTGGTCTGCATCGCGACCATTGCGCTGTACTGCGTATTCTTCTAATTTGAGAAATGTAACACAACGGCAAGACGGCTTTGCGTCGCCTTGCCGTTTTTTATCCCTATTTATAGCTAACGGAACTTCAAAATGATTAACATGCGTCGACTGCGGTTTAATCCCGCGGTTCGTTCTTTAGTTCAGGAATACTCGCTGGATTCCAGCAAAATGATTCTCCCGCTGTTCGTTCGAGAAGGAACGGGAATTAAACAGGAAATCGGCTCCATGCCGGGTCAATTCCAGATGTCGCTGGACGTGTTCAAAGAGAAAATTCGTCAGCTGTCGGATTTGAACATCGGCGGCGTGATTCTCTTTGGAATTCCAGACGTCAAAGACGAGGTCGGGTCAGACGCGATGTCGGACTCCGGCATCATTCCCCGCGCCATTGAAGCGGCGAAATCGGTCAACGACAAAATGCTCATTGTAACAGACGTCTGCTTTTGCGAGTACACGTCACACGGGCATTGCGGCTGTATCGGAGACGTCGGCGGGCGGAAAGAGGTCGACAACGACAAGACGCTCGACATGATCGCTCGTCAGACGCTGGCGCACGCTCGCGCCGGCGCGGATATGGTTGCCCCGTCCGGCATGATGGACGGCATGATCGGAACGATGAGAACCGCCTTGGACGCGTCCGGGTTCGCTCATTTGCCGATTATGTCCTATTCCGCCAAGTACGCCAGCGCGTTCTACGGTCCGTTCCGAGAGGCGGCGGAATCCGCCCCGAAGTTCGGCGACAGACGCTCTTATCAAATGGACGTCAAAGCCGGAGTCGGTCAGGCGATGCGGGAGATTCAGCTCGACATCGACGAAGGCGCTGACATCGTCATGGTCAAGCCGGCGTTGGCGTATCTGGACGTTATCCGCCTGGCGAAAGAACGGTTTCCCGACCTGCCGCTGGCGGCGTACAACGTTTCCGGAGAATACTCGATGGTTAAGGCGGCGGCTCAGCTGGGCTGGATTGACGAACGGCGAATTGTCGAAGAGTCGTTGATCGCTATCGCCCGCGCCGGGGCGTCAATTGTTATCACGTACTGGGCGGAAGACGTCGCTCGATGGGAGAAATAAAAATGCCAAAGACTGTTATACTCGTTTCAATCGCTCATTTGCGAGAACAGGATTTATCTCGGTTGCCCAACCTGGTCAAGGCGTGCCAAAAGGGACAGACGGTTACTCTCAAGCCGACGTTTCCGTGCGTTACATGTCCGGTTCAGGCGAACATGACAACCGGCAAACTGCCCAACAAACACGGCATCGTCGGGAACGGGCTGTACTATCGCGAGAAGCTTTTTCTGGAAATGTGGACGGGCGACAACTCCGTTATCGAAACGCATCAGATTTGGGACGTCCTGGAACACAGCCGACAGGAAATCGAATCCGCCGTCTGGATGCCGCTGCATTCCAAGTTTTGCGAAGCGGACTACGTCTGCACGCCCGCGCCGATTCACAATCCGGACGGCTCGGAAACGCTGTGGTGCTGGTCGCGCCCGGAATCGCTATACGGAATGCTGCGTGACAAGTACGGCGACTTTCCGCTGATGAACTGGTGGGGGCCGATGTCCAACATCGTTTCGGATACGTGGTCGGTGGATTCCGCAATTTATCTTGCTCAAACGCAGCGACCATCGTTCTTCTACATCTATCTGCCGCACACCGACTACGAATCCCAGAAATTCGGACCGGACAGCCCGCAGATGATGGCGTCGCTTGACAAGTACAACGCTCTGATTGGGAAACTTGTCGACGAAATGACCGCCGTCTACGGAGAGGAAAACCTCGTTTGGCTTTTCGCCGGCGAGTATTCCATCGTTCCCGTTGACCATGTAACGTATCCCAACCGGATTTTGCGCGACGCCGGACTGCTGAAAACGATTTCCGAAGCGAGCGTTCCCAATCATCACGTCCATCACGTACCCGGCATGCCTCAAAAAGAGCTGACGGGAAAAGAAGAACTCATCGACTTCGCCAACACGCCGGCGTTTGCCGCAGCGGATCATCAGTTTTCGCACGTGTATCTGCAAGACCGCAGCCCGGAAAATGTTACAAAAGTCGCTCAGCTGTTTGAGGGAAAAGAAGG